>NZ_VOYN01000016.1:0-71935 GCF_013420275.1 Acinetobacter sp. YH01020 | reverse complement strand
TTATGTCCACTAAAGAGCCGTTGAAGACTACGACGTTGATAGGTTGGATGTGGAAGTGCGGTGACGCATGAAGCTGACCAATACTAATTGCTCGTGAGGCTTGACTATACAACACCCAAACAGTTGTATATATAGCATCAATTGATTCACATATAATCAATCAAACTTGATTTAGTTGAAAAGCTAGATACATGAGCGAGGAATAAACAAACATTAATTATGTTTGTCCGAGCGCAAGACATAAAGCTATGCTTTATGTTAAAATCAACTCAAGTACTTCTGTTAATAACTCATTTGACCAAGCAACGGCACTGAAAAGATAAGACCAAATGCAAAGTCATAACAGTTGTGCTGGCGACAATAGCAAGAGTGAACCACCTGATCCCTTCCCGAACTCAGAAGTGAAACCTCTTAGCGCTGATGGTAGTGTGGGGTTACCCATGTGAGAGTAAGTCATCGCCAGCTCATTATTCGAAACACCCCCTGACTAGTCCAGGGGGTGTTTTTTTATGCGTGAGGAAAAGAAAAAGAAGTAATGAGAAAAAAAGAAAGAATTCATCATTCATTTCATGTGATTTATAAATTAAAGACTGAAAGGCGTATACTATCCGTGTCATTGATGGAAAGCTCATGTCTGATTTAGCCTCAAATTCTCCTTATATTGAATATGGCACACGGCCATTTCTTGCCATTTTATTTTCTTTATTTTTAGCAGGCTTCGCAATTTTTTCATCGTTGTATTGTGTACAACCGATGATGCCCATCTTTGCGAATTTCTTTCATGTCAGTCCGACACATAGCAGCTTTCCTTTATCTTTTTCTACCATTGCCTTAGCGATTGGGCTGCTATTCACTGGTTTGATTTCAGATCGATTCGGTCGTAAGCCTGTGATGGTCACCGCTTTATTTTTGGCAGCGTCACTTTCAATCATTAGTTCTATATTTCCACTTTGGAAAATATTTTTATTGAATCGCGTGCTGATCGGATTAAGTGTTAGCGGTGTTGCTGCAGTTGCAATGACTTATATAGGTGAAGAAATTGAGCAAAAAGATATAGGCTTTGCAATGGGCCTGTATATATCGGGTACTGCGATTGGAGGAATGGGTGGTCGTCTCATTGCTGGGGTATTGATTGATTATATTAGTTGGCAAAATGCCATGATGATTATCGGCATCATTAACCTATGTATAGCCACAGCATTCTTTTTATTACTTCCAGCATCTCAACATTTTCAAGCTTATCCCATTCGTTTCAACCGATTTTATGAATCTTTCGTTAAAAATTTAGCAGATCCAAAGCTGAGAATTTTATTCCTTCAAGGCTTTATCCTCATGGGATGTTTTGTCTCTATATTTAACTATATGAGCTACCACCTATTAGAAGAACCTTATCAACTTTCTCAAACATGGATTGGACTAATCTCCATAGCATATTTGGCAGGAATATATAGTTCACCTCGGGCTGCAAGTTGGGGGAAACGCTTTGGCCGGGTAAAAGTTTTACCTTCGATGCTGCTCATGATGTTGTTCGGGCTGTTGATCATGCTCATTCCGGCATTTTGGTCAGTCATTTTGGGGCTGATTGTATTCACTTTTGCTTTTTTTGCAGCGCATTCCACGGCAAGTAGTTGGGTATCAGTTCAATCCCTGCAATACCGTGCCGTAGGTTCATCTTTATATTTATTTTGCTATTACTTAGGTTCTAGTATTTTGGGTAGTAGTAGTGGTTTGGTTTGGGAAATTTCTGGTTGGATTGGGTTGACGAGCTTTATTGCTGTTATCTTGATGATTGGTTTATTTTTAGCAATACAATTGAATAAATAAAGATAGAAATATGTGAATAAGTTATTATTAAATATTCGTTTTACATCTATTTTTAATATAAATAACGCTATAAAAATGGCTAAGTTTACTATTTTTATGATTATACAATTTTGGTCTAATATGCCTTTTAAAAGGTGCCTCATAATAATGAAATACATCACAATATTATAAATAAATTATTTTTGGTTATCATTTTTAAAAGTTTGAAAAATAATAAATATATGATAAATATGAATTATTTGTTTTTTTGAATATTTTTGCATTTGTTTTTAGATAGAATTATATATATAGATCAATATTGGTATTAAAATTAAGGCGATTATGAAAAATATAACTATTTTAATGATGGCTTTGGTTTTTATCTTAATCTCAGCTTGTACAAGTACCACGAATTTAGGGACAGCAGGCGCAGAGCGAAAACAGTTTTTTATCGTTCCTCAAAAGTTATTAACTAAACAGGCGGATAGATCGTATCAACAATTTATTCATCAAGCGAAAGACAAACAACTTTTGATCATTGATCCGAAATTGGATCAGGTTTTAAATAAACTCAAAAAAAATGCGGAGTTTTACCGTCAAGGTTCGAGTCAATGGGATTGGCAAGTCAGTGGGAATTTAAATAAAGATTTAAATGCACATGGTTTTCCAAGTGGGAAAATTGTCATTAACACGGGTTTGTATTGGAGTTTAAAGCTGAATGAAGATGAATTGGCATTTGTGATGGCGCATGAAATGGCACATGCTCTGCGTGATCATCATCGTGAGAAGATTTCCCTGCTGTTTGCAAGTCAGGTGGCGATGATTTCTTCAACTGCGGGTATCGGTACGCTTGCTACTGCGGCCAGTAGTGTGACTGGGCAAGCTGTTTTTTTGCCTAAAGTTTCAAAATTTGAACTGGAAGCTGATGTCCTTGCACTTGATCTGATGTCGAAAGCGGGCTTTGATCCAAATGCAGCATTGAGTTTTTGGCAAAAATATCAGCAGGAAACGACACGCCGTCAAATGCTTGATGTAAAACCATTGATGACTCAAGACAGTATAGATAAGCGTAAGATTTATATTGAAAAATATTTACCTGAAATGCACATTCAATTTCAACAGGCACAGGCTGTAATGTTGAATAAAAATGCGATAACTCATGGCACATTCTAGATTGATTTAAACTAAAGCAAAGTTACAAATGATTTATTTAAATCTTGTTTTATAGTCGTGCTACAGCACTATTACATCTGATGGCTATATAAAACAATTCAATGATTCTGTAGCTATTGTATAAATTATAATCAAGCATGATGAATGGAATTCATGGTAAAATGATCGGCTTTCATCTTCTTTGATCTTTTTTCAGATCATTCCATCTGCCAGCCGAGAATTGCTAGCCATGTCTACTGCTTATACTATGCAGACTGCGCCAAAAGCGTTGTTTGATTACGACAAATATTGGGCGTCTTGTTTTGACCCTGCGCCATTTTTGCCGATGTCACGCGAAGAAATGGATCAACTCGGTTGGGACAGTTGCGACTTTATTTTGGTTTGTGGTGATGCGTATATCGATCATCCATCATTTTGTTCAGGCATTATCGGCCGTACCCTTGAAGCGCAGGGTTTCCGTGTCGGGATTATTGCTCAGCCGGACTGGACCAATGTAGAAGCATTTCGTGTGTTGGGTAAACCGAATATTGCTTGGGGCGTAACAGCCGGCAATATGGATTCGATGATCAACCGTTATACGGCTGACCGTAAAATCCGTTCGGATGATGCGTATTCTCCAGATAATCAACCGAATAAACGTCCAGACCGCGCAGCTACGGTATATTGCCAGCGTGTGCGTGAAGCTTATCCAGATGTGCCTGTATTATTGGGCGGTATTGAAGCGTCGCTGCGCCGTATTGCGCATTATGATTATTGGTCAGATAAAGTCCGCCGTTCAGTATTGATGGACTCGAAAGCCGACCTGTTGATGTATGGTAATGGTGAACGTTCAATCACGGAAATCATGCATCGTTTGGCTCGCGGTGAAAAAATCCAAGAGATTACGGATGTCCGCGGTACTGCATTTATTGTGAATAAAAATAACCGGGCTTCAAAAGCGAAGTTTGTTGAAATCGCATCAAATGATGTCGATGCGATTGGCCGTGTCGATCCGATCATTAACCCTTATGTGATGACCGAAGACCTTGAAGGTTGTGAAATCGAAAAAGGCAAAGACAGCGTTACGCAATATCAAGGCTTCCAAAAAGAAGCGGTAGCAAATCCGATTGTTCGTGAAGGTGATAACTTAGACGCCGACACGCAAATCGTGCAGCTGCAGCCTGCATCAAAAGCCATTAAGCATAAATTGCCGCCGCGTGAATTGGCGGTGATTCGTTTACCTGCCTATGAAGATGTGGCGAATGATCCTGTACTGTATGCACATGCCAACCGTATTTTGCACTTGGAAACCAATCCGGGCAATGCGCGCGCGATGGTGCAAAAGCATGGTGAACGTGATGTTTGGCTGAATGCGCCGCCGATTCCCTTGACTACAGAAGAAATGGATTATGTGTTTGACTTGCCGTATGCACGTCTGCCACATCCTGCGTATGGTGAAGCGCGTTTTCCTGCCTTTGACATGATTAAGTTCTCTGTGAACATTATGCGTGGCTGTTTTGGCGGCTGTACCTTCTGCTCAATTACAGAGCATGAAGGGCGTATCATTCAAAACCGTTCTGAAGAATCGATTTTGCGTGAAGTTGAAAAAATTCGTGATACCGCACCGGGTTTTACTGGGATCATTTCTGACTTAGGCGGTCCAACGGCCAATATGTACCGTTTGGCATGTAAAGATCCTGAGATTGAAAAGAACTGCCGTAAGCCGTCGTGTGTATTCCCGGGTGTATGTCAAAACTTACATACCGATCATGCGCCTTTAACCCAGTTATACCGTAAAGCGCGTTCATTGCCGGGGATTAAAAAGATTCTGATCGGTTCCGGTTTACGCTATGACCTTGCGGTGTTAAACCCAGAATATGTCAAAGAATTGGTGACACATCACGTTGGCGGTTACCTGAAGATTGCGCCAGAACATACCGAAAAAGGTCCATTATCGAAGATGATGAAACCGGGGATCGGGACCTATGACCGTTTCAAACAAATGTTTGATCGTTTCAGTAAGGAAGCAGGGAAAGAGCAGTATCTCATTCCTTACTTTATTGCAGCGCATCCGGGTACGACTGACTATGACATGATGAACTTGGCAATTTGGCTGAAGAAGAATGGTTTCCGTGCCGATCAGGTGCAAACCTTTTATCCATCACCAATGGCGACTGCAACGACCATGTATTACACCGGTAAAAACCCGCTGGCTAAAGTGGCGCGTTATACTGAAAATGTCGATATCGTGAAAGGTGAAAAACGCCGCCGTTTGCATAAAGCCTTCTTACGTTATCATGATCCAAACAACTGGCCATTGCTGCGTGAAGCGCTCAAAGAAATGGGGCGTCAGGATCTGATTGGTAACTCAAAACAGCATTTGATTCCGACGTATCAGCCTGCGGGTAGTGCTGAGGGCCAATACCAATCTGCACGTAAAAAGAACTCAAGCATTGCGGGTGATTCACAAAAACGTACAGGCGAACAAGGTAATCGGACTAAGGCTGCTCAATCGCGTCCTTCAAATACCAAGAAGCGTCCTGAGCGCGGTCAAATCTTGACGCAGCATACTGGTCTGCCGCCGCGTGAAACGGGTGATGCGAAAAAACCTTTTGGCGGTCCGAAACCCAAAGGAAAATCGAAGCCTAAATCACGCGCTTAAAATGATTAAATAAAAAAAGACACTTCGGTGTCTTTTTTTATGGGTGTTATGCTCGGCAGCATAAGACAGTTTGCATTTTTATATGCTGTTACAAGCTCAATGCCATATGTGTGTCGGTTATCTCAATGAAATACGAGCAAAATTTGACAGCTTATCGGAATTGTCTGACAGTGAGAGGAAATGCACTTGCTGTCGTTTTAGCGAATGATCTAAAGTATCTGTATATAGCAATGGATGCTATTACTCTGAACGAAGTGGCATGTGATGTTTAACGCTTTAAGTTTGCAACTTTTTGTCAGTTTAAATACGTATTGTGTGAAAGTTAGAGTTATTTTTTTTAATAGGAAATTAAAAAAATAATACTGGTTGTATACTTCGTCTTCATAAGAAGTATGTCAAAAACCAAAAATATAAGAAATATAAAGGATTATGAGATGACTATATACATAGTAATAGGGAGTATTTTACTCTTCTGTGTGCTCATAATGGCTTGGAAAAGTTTAGAAGGTGATTCTAAGCAACAAGATAGCGCATTGAAACAACGTGCTATTTTCAACATTAATGAGCAATTAACCTACACGCGTTTAAAAGAAATTTTGCCTAAGCATACGATCCTCGCTCATGTGTCTTTTGATGCACTGTTGACCACGAAATATTATCGTACGCGGAACAAGTATCGAAATATGGTGGCGGACTTTGTCGTCTTAGATGAACAGCATCAGATCTTGGCGATCGTCGCTTTAGATGATCCGATGGTGCTAAAACGGATGCAGCAGTCGCAATATCAAGATGCTTTGCTCGCTTTGGCAGGCTATCGGGTCATTCGTTATGATGATGTGCCTGAGTACGTTCAATTACGCGAAGATTTCTTAAATGAGCAGCGTGTACAAGCGCCATTTGTACCGGTTAATGATCTGAAAAAATATCATTTATATTCAGATTTGGAACGTAAAAAGATCAAAATTATTGGATCTTAGGGATTCAAAGAGCAAAATCTTTTGCAAAAAAAGCATGTCTTTATACATGCTTTTTTTAATGATTATTCAGGCTTAACGGCTACGACGGTTAATTCTACCAGTACACGCGGGTCGTATAATTTGGCTTCAACACAAGTTCTGGGTAATGCTTCAATGTCTGACACCCACGTATCCCATACCTCATTGAATGCGGCATAATCCTGTTCAATATCTTTAAGATAAATGGTCACTGACATAATGTGGCTTTTATCTGTACCGGCATCTGCAAGGAACTGATCAATAAGCTCAAATGTTTGCTGTGTTTGTCCTTTGATGTCTAAATCAAGGTCTGTTGCCAATTGACCTGCCAAATGGATCAGTTGACCTGAAATAGCGATTTCGGAAAAGCGTTTCGAAACATGCAGGCGTTGGATGGTCATGCGAAATATCCTGAAAGCAAAAAGGTCACTTAATCTTGAGTTTTAGGCATTGTAGCTGCAACCAAGGCCGTCAATAAACAGCCAACAGCAAGGTAGATTGCCACATAATGCCATGAACCATCACCCCAAATCACCAAAGCTGCTGCAATCATTGGGGTAAAGCCACCACCGATAATACTAGCCACTTGATAGCCGACACCTGCGCCACTGTAGCGATAGGCGGTACCAAACAAGGAGGTAAAAATCGGCTGGTGTACACTCACTACCATATCATGGGCAATATTGGCAAGGAAAATCGCAACGACAATAATCAGCCAAGTATTTTGAGCATCAAGGGCCATGAAGAAGGGAAAGGCCGATAGCGCACCAATTAAGCCACCCAATACACACATTTTACGATGATCAAATCGATCTGCTAGCCACGCAAAGAGGGGAATGCTGAAGCAGCTAATTGCACCAACCATTAAGGTGATATTGAGGAAGAACTGTTTGTCCATGCCCAATTGAGCGGTGGAATAATTCAGTGCAAAGTTCGTCACCAAATACATGGTGAGTAACTCGGTCAGGCGCAGCGCAATAATGTAGAAAAAGGCTTTTGGGTGTTGGCTAATCGCTTGCAGAATCGGTAATTTTTGCGGCGTTTGTCGAGCTTTGACCACATGGTCGACGAATTCTTGAGATTCGTCTTGATCACGTCGAATCCACATCGCGATAGCCAGCAACACAATACTGGCAATAAAGGGAATTCGCCATGCCCAATCAGCAAAAGCATCTTCACCCAAAGTGGCAATAATCAACGACACAGCGCCTGTTGCAAGAACAAGTCCGACGCCATAGCCAATTTGTACACCACTGCTGTAAAAGGCTTTTTTGCCTTTCGGGGCATTTTCTACAGCCATCAGGGCAGCGCCGCCCCATTCTCCACCGACCGCAAAACCTTGTATTGCCCGAAGTGTCACGAGCAGGATCGGGGCCCACCAACCGATGGCCGCAAAATTGGGTAATAAACCAATGCCGACCGTCGAAATCCCCATCAGGATGACGGTGAGCACCAACATTTTTTTCCGACCCAGCTTGTCACCAAAATGTCCAAACACAATGCCGCCTAAGGGGCGGAACAAGAAGCCAACGCCAAAGGTCGCTAAAGCAGCAAGTGTGCCCATATTGTTGCCAATACTGGGGAAAAACTGATCTTTGAAAATGAGTGCGGCAACAATGCCATAAAGTAAAAAATCGTACCAATCGACTACGGCACCAATGAAGCTACTTAATGCGGCTTTACGCGCACGTTGTTCTTGATTTTGTGAAATATTTTGAAGATTTGGAGCAGTTTTTGCAGAAGGCATACAGCGGGGTATTCCATGATTGACAACAGAGTTGCCCTGTAATATTCGGATTTGATCGTCACGCCAATCACAGGACATCATGCTGAAAGTAAAGGTGATTTTCAGCATCTCAGCGCATACACGGATAATGTAGTGCGCTGATAGAGTACTCTAATTTTAGGCTTTGTGAATAGCAAATTGCTTTAATTTTGTTCTTCTGCCTAAATCTTAAGCAAATACGATCTTCTTGAAGTTTTTAGAGCAGCGAAAGTTGTGTTTCTTGGTTTTGCGCACTTAATTGATAGACACCTACGCCAATCAGACGAAATTGATCGTCCTCAGAAATATGCATTTCATGCAGTAATTGCTGCAATACCTGCGCAAGGTCTTCACGATGATTCAGTGACGTTTTAAAACTTTTACTGTGCTGTAGCACTTGGAAATTCTTCAGTTTTAATTTGGCCGATACACCGCGCGCGCTTAACTGCTTTTTTTCTAAACTAGACCAAACTTGGTCAATCAGTTTGGGCCAATAGGGCTGACATTGGTTCAGGGTGAGATCATCATCAAAAGTGGTTTCTTTGGAAATCTGCTGACGCTCGCGGCTAGATTGGACCGGTCGTTCATCAATCCCTTGTGCATACAGATAGAGTTGCCGTCCATATTTACCGAAATGATGAATCAGAACGGCTTCTTCAATTTGTTGTAAATCCCCCAATGTATTGAGTTGCATAGCTTTTAATTTTTCTTGAGTCACTTTTCCCACACCGGGTATTTTTTTCAGTGCCAAGTCATGGATGAAATGCAGAACTTGTGAAGGTTTGATAATACAAATGCCATTGGGTTTGTTCCAATCAGAAGCAACTTTAGCCAAAAATTTATTGGGCGCGACACCTGCGGAGGCAGTTAGACCAGTGCTTTGTAAAATCTCTGCCTGAATTCGCATAGCGACTTCGGTGGCGCTCGGAATGTGTTGTAAATTTTCTGTGACATCCAAATAAGCTTCATCTAAAGATAGCGGTTCAATCAGCGACGTATAGCGTTGAAAAATGGCATGAATTTGCGCCGAAACGGCACGATATTTTTCAAAATTAGGTTCGATCACCACGACTTGTGGGCAGAGTTTACGGGCCTGTGCCATCGACATCGCAGAACGTAAACCAAATTCACGTGCAGGATAGGACGCGGCACAGATGACCGCACGAGGGTGATGTGAAGACACAACAACAGGAAGCTGTTTGAGTTCGGGGCGTTCCCGCAGCTCTACTGATGCAAAGAATGCATCCATGTCGATATGTATGATTTTCCTCATGCCTAGATAAATCAGTGCCTAAAAATTGAATTTCAGTATCGCACAGTCAATCCAGCGCTTTCCTCAATTTTTTAACTCGAACGACACAGGTTGACTGAGTAAAACCACCTTGGTGTTTTGAGCTGCTGCCGACTGTATCAATAGATTTAGGCTTTGAGGAGTGTCATCGGCAAAGCGAGGTAAAAATTCGAGCTCTGGATTCAGTGGTTTGAAAAAATTATCCCAGTGAATTGGAATCACGGTGCTGGGGTGAAGAGTCGCTAAGGTTTCTTTGAAATATTGCTGTTGAAATGCTGCCGTTTGCTTGGAAAGCTGAGCGATGCCTAAAAATAAAGTATTGACTTTTAGTTTTTGCAACTGTTTGGGCACAGCACCTGTACTGGCTTTGACTAAACTGTAATGCGGTCCATGTTGGATGAGATAGTCATAAGATCCACCTTCTTTAAACTGATTAAAATGTGCAGGGAGTTGCAATGGCTGCGAAATTTCTTCCCCCAAATCATCATTAACGGCCGTTGGCGGAGTATGTTGCGAGGGGATCGCAGTAATGGTGAATTTACCGATTTGCATCGGTTGCCAAGCTTGAACTTCGTGCAATTGTGATTCAGCGATTGGCATCGCCCGTGCAATATTTAAGGTGCTTTTAGAGCCGACAATCATGGCCTTGGGGAGCTGGTGGGCCAACATTGGAATATCAAGCGCATGATCATAATGTGAATGAGTTACGAAAATAGCACGTGTGCGTTTTAAGTCGTATTGGTCGATATAGCTGTGTAATAAAGGTCGATCACTTTGAATCTGAGTGAATATGGTCCGACTGAGCGATGGTCGACTAAAGAAGCCATCGATGAGGATTTGCTCTTGACCATCGTCAAACAGTAAGGTCGAAACGCCAAAGAACTTTACGTGATAGGGCGCCGCTGAGTGAGTATCTGTAGTGATTTGTGTGGGATGTTGATAATGCCATGTTTTAAACGCTGCCAAGGTCCCTGAAGGTTGGATCAAATAAGCCAATATCCCGATGGCGAGGATCATAAAGACTGAAAATATAATAAGAAAAGTTTTTAAAATACGCATCCTGCGACTCAGTTTTCATGGATTATTTGCTTCGATGTTGTCCTGAGTCGGTGAATAAATCAACGGGGTTTGAGCGGGGAAACGTCATTTTTGTCTAAAAACTCAGTCCATGCCTTGGCATCACCTGAAAATACATTTAAATCGACAGTGGTCGAGATGCCTTGAATCTGTCCTTGATTGGTATGTTGCCAAATCAGCCATTTCGGATTGTTTTTTAGATCGGGCGGGCCTTTATATTCACGGACCCATAGCGGCGTCTGCTTAAACTCGCCAGCTAAGACAATATTATAAAAAGACTTCGAGGTATAAAAAATCGGTTGTTTGCCATAATGGCGGTGCAAGCGATCATGCATATAAGTGATTTCTTTGAGTAACTGCTCTTTGCTGTAGGTGTTAATGCAGTTGGTGTCATATTCCAAATCAATCACGGGAGGAAGGGCATCGGCTTTTTTCGGCACAGAAGCAATAAAATTTTCTGCCTGAATTTTGCCATCACGGCACAAACGATAAAAATGATAGGCCCCAACTAAAAAGCCGTTTTCCCGTGCTTGTAACCAGTTGTCTTGAAATTTTCGATCTTTAAAATCACCACCTTCTGTGGCCTTGAGATAAACGAATTGGTATTTTTTAGGTGAAATTTTTGACCATTGAATATCTTTTTGATGATGAGAAACATCAAAACCTTTGACGGGATATTCTTCTGCAGATGCAGGGCGATGCGGCATCACGGCTAAATAACCTAATCCAGCCACCACCATGACGCCGCTGATAGCGCTGAGTGCAATAATCGGGCTGTATTTTTTGAGTGAACTTTTTGTGGTACGTGATTTGGCTTTTTTAGGCATGAAAATGTATCCAAGTATCTCTTTTATCATAACCCTTTAATGGCTGATCTGTCATAGATTTGCCCGATGACACGGATTTAGACATCCACATGTTTAGGAATCTGCCAAAAAATCGCTGCGGTAATCAGGTTAATACAGCCGAGTAAAATCAAGGTGCTATGGAATGCTGTTTCGATTTGTGCAGCACCATAATAGGCCGTAAACACGTTGACTAAAGTCCCAGCCAAAGCCACACCGATACTCATCGACACCATCATAATCATCGACAAGAAACTGTTGCCACTGCTGGCATCTTGTTGGGGTAAATCTTTGAGGGTTAAGGTATTCATCGAAACGAATTGCAGCGAATTTAAAATACCAAAAATAAAAAAGTGTAAGGCACGTAACCACGTGGGGGTCTCAGCCGTAGAGAGCGCAAAACTGCAAATACAAGCGCCGACCAAGAAGGTATTTACCAATAACACTTTGCGATAGCCAAAGCGTTGAATAATTTGACGAATAATCGGTTTAGATGCCAATGAGCCGAGTACAGTCGGTATCATCAATAACCCTGTGATAAATGGCTCAAAGCCAAAAGCCACTTGTAGCATTAAGGGAATCAAAAATGGCATGGCATTGCCGCCAAGGCGGGCAAAGAAGTTGCCGATAATGCCGATGGCATAGATCCGATTTTGAAATAATTTACTGCGAAACAGCGCATTGGCGTGGGTATGTGCATGAAAGGCATAGATCAAACTGGCGATGATCCCCGCAGCGACTAATAGCAGGCTCCACCATAGCGGCAGATGCGGGCTAGCAAAGTTTTCAATGCCTAACGATAAACCCACCATGGCGATGACCAATAAGAAAAAACCCATAAAGTCGAAGCGTTGTACGCTCGGTTCGGTCACATTGGGCATGGCTTTAAAGGTAATAAGTACTCCTAACAGTCCCATTGGAATGTTTATTAAAAAGATCCAATGCCATGTTGCGACTTCCACCATCCAACCGCCAAGGGTAGGACCAATTAAGGGGCCCATTAAACCAGCAAGGCTCATCAGACTCATAGCCGATAAAAACTGTGTCCGAGGAATCACTTTGAGCATCGCCAAACGCCCAACAGGCAGCAGTAATGCGCCACCTATACCTTGAATTACCCGATAAACCAGCAGCTCATTCAGGCTATTGGCCATGCCGCAGCCTAGCGATGCTAACGTAAAAATAATAATGGCTGTGAAATAAGTATTTCGTACACCAAAACGATCGGCCAACCAACCACTTAAAGGAATACACGCCGCAACGGACAAGACATAGGCCACGACCACACTATGCATTTGTAGCGGGTCTTCGCCCAAACTTCTTGCCATCGCTGGGATTGCTGTATTGACGATGGTCGTATCCAGCCCTTGCATAAAAAAGCCAATAGAGACCAATAGCACAAGAAGTCTAAATTCGGGTTGTAAAGCCTGATGCGTTGGCGTGCTATTCATAAGTCAATAAAGCTGAGATTTTTAAACAGTTTAAATGAATATTGGCATTCGGATGTAGTAAAAGCTTTGCATAATTGAGCCAAAAAATTGCAAGAAAAATGCAATGAAAGTTTCATCTCTATGCAACCTAATGTTTATAAATTGGTCATATTTTAATAAAAGACGAATGAAAACATGAAACTACAAATTTCGGCGCTGATGTGATTAAACAAGGCGATGTGGGACCTGAAGATCTGATTTTTATTGCCGCCAAAGATTCGCCCAATGCTCAACCTTTGTTGGTTGTTGGAAATGAAGTGAACGGTAGCACTGCGGTTTATCAGATTAAATTGAAATAATTAAATTTTAAATTGTTGTTTTATCTAAAATTTTTATTTTAATGTTGAGAAAAGCACGGCACAAAATTGTATGAACGCCAGATAAACTGTCATAATGCGTTCAAGTCCTTCATTTATTGGAGGGCTTTTTCTTTATGGCAAAGGTGTTTTGTTTTCATGACAATCGAAATTCTGATGGTCATAGGCTTCTGTCTCGCGGCCTATTCTATTGTCGGTAATGATGTGCCACAGACATTGGGAACCTTTATTTCATCCAATGCGCATCGCCCTTGGTGGCTGTTGTGGATCTATGTCAGCAGTATTCTAGCTATTGTATTGGTTTATGGTTGGTACAGTTCTGGCGTGGGGGATGCATCTTATGGTCGTTTAGAAACGATTCCATTTCCCGCAGAAGGGGTCACGTGGCTCTATATTGTGCCACCGATCTTACTGATCATTTTGACTCGCTACGGAATTCCGGTCAGCACCACATTCTTAGTGTTAACGATTTTCTCTCCGAGTAGTCTTGGGTCGATGTTAACTAAGTCGATGATGGGTTATGCGGTAGCTTTTGTTGTTGCGATTATTGTTTATCGATTTGTGATTAAAGGCATCTCGGTTTATTTCAGTAAAACACGTGATGAAACACCCTCGAATATTTGGGTGGGACTACAGTGGGTTTCGACGGCATTTTTATGGAGTCAGTGGCTGATTCAGGATTTGGCCAATATTTTTGTCTACGTCCCTCGTCAGGTGCCGCTGGAGTTCCTGATTTTTGCAATTGTGGTGTTTATCGTACTGCTTGGGATCATTTTGTACCAACGTGGCGGGGCGATTCAGGGCATTATCGACACCAAAACGGGTGTGGCTGATATCCGCTCGGCAACCATTATCGACTTTATGTATGCTTTGATTTTATTGGTGTTCAAAGAGTGGAGTAATATTCCAATGAGTACCACTTGGGTATTCTTGGGCTTACTTGCAGGACGTGAATTTGCTATGTCCATGCATTTACATGAAGTGAATAAATATCGAACTTCACGAAATGTCAGCAAAGATGCGATGAAGTTGATGCTTGGTTTACTGATGAGTATTTTCTTAGCGACAACCTTGCCATGGTTCTATCGTGTGGTGTCCGGTTAAGTCGGCACGATCTCGATTTGAAGTAGGATATCGATTAATAAAAAAGGGGGAATAATTTATTCCCCTTTTTGACATCTAAAATACAGTTAGACCACGAAATTTTTTGGGCAATCTAAATTTTTTAGTGCACTAAAGATCTGCTTCGAAGAATTACATACGATCAATTTGGCACGATGCTGCGGCGGCAAGAAACCTTCAGCGACCGCATGGTCTAATTGTGCAATTAGTGCATCATAGAAGCCATTGACGTTATAAAGCATCATCGGTTTTTGGTGTTGATTCAACTGTCCCCAAGTGGCGATTTCTAAAATTTCTTCAAATGTGCCAAGACCACCGGGCAGGGCAACAAAGGCACTTGCACGTTCTGCCATCATGGCTTTACGCTCATGCATACTGCGCACGACATGTAATTCAGTCAAATGATTATGTGCAATTTCATAATCCAACATAAACTCAGGAATCACACCCACGGCTTCGCCGCCATGTTCGACCACAGCGTCAGCAACTTGACCCATCAGGCCAATACTGGCACCACCATAGACCAGACCAAAACCATGTTCAGCCAAGCCTTGCGCTAATGCGATGGCTTTTTCTTGATAAATTGGATTGTTACCAGAGCGGGAGCCGCAATACAGTGCGATTAAAGGTTGTGTTGTAGCAGGAGAAGGATTACCACGTTTTTCTGTCATTTTTAATCCGCTATTCATTACGTTTTAATTTTACCTTAGCATGTTATTTTTTATGACACTACATTGGCAGCTAAATATGACAATTTAATGTCATCACTGGGTTTAAATTCTTCCATACTGAGATTGTACTTTGGTAAAAAAGGGTGAATTTTTACCTTAACTTGCTATACTTAAAACTTCATTTCAAGCTAAAGAACCGTCATGGGTAGTGGTTGTTGTCACTCAGCACACATCAAAATATTAGAAAGAACGCCATTAAAAGCGTTTGCGCATGTCCAATGCATTTCATCTTCAAATCAGCATGATCCACGTGTGAATAACATTCAGGAGATACAACCATGATCTTTGAATGGATGTCCGATCCTTCTGCATGGGTGGGTTTATTAACACTGGTGGTGCTTGAGATTGTTTTAGGTATCGATAACCTGGTTTTTATTGCGATTCTTGCGGAAAAATTACCGCCAGAACAGCGTAATACCGCACGGATTGTCGGCTTATTGCTTGCACTGTGTATGCGATTGGTCTTACTGGCCTCAATTGCATGGGTGGTGACTCTAACCAATCCACTGTTCCATATTTTCGACCATCCATTCTCCGGTCGAGACCTAATCTTACTGTTTGGTGGGGTGTTCTTGCTATTTAAAGGCACCATGGAACTGCGTGAACGTCTTGAAAACAAGCCGATGCTCAAGGAAGAAAATCCTGTGCATGCGACGTTTTGGATGGTGATTGTGCAGATTGTGGTGCTCGATGCTGTGTTCTCGCTCGACAGCGTGATTACCGCTGTCGGGATGGTGAAACACCTGTCAGTCATGATGATTGCGGTCATTATTGCTGTCGGCATCATGCTGTGGGCATCTAAGCCTCTGATGAACTTCGTGAACCGTCATCCAACGGTAGTGATTCTGTGCCTGTGTTTCTTGATGATGATTGGTTTCTCGCTCTTAGTCGAAGGCTTTGGTTTCCATATTCCAAAAGGCTACTTATATGCAGCCATTGGTTTCTCCGTACTGATTGAGTTTTTGAACCAAACCATGCGTCATAATCAGGAAAAAATGGTGACAACCACAGACTTACGTTATCGCACAGCCTCAGCGGTGATGCGTATGCTTGGTGGGAGAAATGTTGCAGACAATCAAAATGAAAATGAAGATGTGCTTGCAACACGTGCCTTTGCCGATGAAGTCTTTGATGAAGACAACGGGGTTTACCACAGTGTCATGGTACAAGGGGTACTGGGTTTATCTGAACGTCCAGTGAAGTCAGTGATGACACCTCGTCCTGAACTAGAATGGATTGACTTGGATGAAGCGCCTGAGGCGATTCGTGCTCAATTACTCAGTACCACGCATTCACGTTTGATTGTGGCACACGGCGAGTTAGACAATATCGCGGGTGCGGTACTGACTCATAAAGTCATGAATGACTATATTGAAACAGGCGTACTTGATTTTGAAAAGCATCTCCGTGAGCCTGTAGTGGTGCATGAAAATGCACAAGTCTTGATGGTGATGGAACAACTGCGTCAAGCGCCGTTGCAAATGGCCTTGGTGTTGAACGAATACGGTTCAATTGAAGGGATTGCAACACCAATTGATGTCTTAGAAGCGATTGCTGGTGAGTTTCCCGATGAAGATGAACCGGAGACAGCAGCAGAAAGTCTCGATGATGGTTCATTGTTACTCGATGGCTCAACTGACATTCGTCATGTGTCTTTATTGTTGGGTCGTGACTTGGTGGATGATGCTGAACAGTATTCGACATTGTCCGGATATATCTTATTTCATTTGGGCCGTTTACCAGCCAATGGTGAAAAATTCAAAGCGGATGAACACATTTTTGAAGTGGTTACGATGGATGGTCATAAGATTGAAAAAGTGCATGTCATTCCCATGCCAACTGAAGATTAAGTTGCGTATCGGGGGGGAATCTATATAGATCACTGATGTTACGCACGTAAAAGTAATTACGCATTTTTAAAATGATTTTTAAGTCTATTCGACGGAGTCTTACATCTAGGGTTTAAATAAAGGGATTAGCCTTCGGCTGGAGGTACTTTTGTTTCAGCAAAAGTACCCAAAACCATTGTCATCCGCAAAACTCGTTCACTATCGTCAAATTATTCAAAGCATTGCAAAAACATTTTTGATTAGAAGTAGTCCTGCCTCAAACACTTGCGGATGACCTTACCGTGTATCATTCTTTTATTTGAATCGATACGGATCTACTGATGAAAATTGTGTGGAAAGATCCGTTAAAATAGCCTGCATTGTCAGGCTATTTTTTATGGAAACAAATATGTCACAAGTTCAATGTCCATGTGGCAAAGGTGAGTATGCCAACTGTTGTCAGCCCTTACATGCGGGCAGTGAAAATGCACAGACTGCAGAGCAGTTGATGCGTTCTCGCTATAGTGCTTTTGCACAGCATGAGATTGATTATATTGTACAAACAACTGCGCTTGGACAGCAGAAAGCCTTGGATGTCAGTGCTATTGCAGCGTGGAGTCAGGCCAATCAGTGGTTAAAGCTTGAGGTTGTACAGGCCCAAGAAAAGCTCGATAAAAACCATGCTCAAGTTGAATTTAAAGCCCATTATCACGATAGGCAGCAAGCGCAGGTACATCATGAAATTTCACACTTTGTGAAGTTCGAGCAGCGCTGGTATTTCCTTGATCCGACCACAGAGATGAAAATCACCATGAAGCAGCCGTGTATTTGTGGTTCTGGACGAAAATTTAAACAATGTTGTGCGCAATTTTTATAACATTTGAGCAGATTTAGCTTAGAATAGCGCGCATCTCAACCCTCAGTGGAAGAAGGGCGATGTTACTTACCGTTATTTATATTATCGCAATCACGGCAGAAGCAATGACAGGTGCATTGTCTGCGGGTCGGCGGAGTATGGACTGGTTTGGGGTAACATTGATTGCCTGTGTCACGGCACTGGGGGGCGGTTCGGTTCGTGATGTGCTACTTGGGCACTATCCACTGACGTGGGTTAAGCATCCTGAATATCTCATGCTGACCTGCTTTGCTGCATTTGTCACCATCCTGATTGCAAAGTGGATGCGTCATCTTCGTAATATCTTCTTGGTTCTCGATGCCTTGGGTCTCATTGGTTTTACCATTATTGGCTGTCAAATCGCTTTAGAAATGGGACATGGTTTTGTCGTTTCTGCGGTAGCAGGGGTGTTAACTGGGGTCTCTGGCGGTATTTTACGAGACATTCTATGTAACGATGTCCCGCTGGTGTTCCGTCGTGAACTTTATGCCAGTATTTCTTTTGTGTCCGTGATTTGTTATTGGCTCTGTATTGAGATTGGCTTATCGCTAGAATTAACCGTCATTGCGACTCTCATTTTCGGTTTCACCTTACGTCTGATCGCCATTTACTTTGGCTTAGAAATGCCTAAATTCATTTATAAAGATGATGATGATCAGTCGGTATCTTCAAAAGATTTGTCGTAACCGCATTGCTATAACATCACATTAAAATGCTAAAAAGACGGATCAATGGTCGGTCTTTTGCATGGATCTATACTAAAAAACGCAAAATCATACATCCTGTTGGGAAAGCAGTGTTCATCCTTCCACCAGTTCAGAGATCTTGTTATGGACTTAGTCTCACGTATACAACGCTTACCCATCGGTAAGTTTCACTACACTTTACTTTGGGTTATTGGCCTTGGCTGGATGTTTGATGCCATGGATACGGGGCTCATTTCCTTTATCTTAGCGAAAATGGCTGAAGATTGGGCCATGACGCCAAATGATAAAAGTTGGGTGGTCTCGATTGGTTTTGTTGGGATGGCGATTGGCGCGGTGTTTTCTGGAGGACTGGCAGATCGCTTCGGCCGAAAAACAGTGTTTGCATGGACATTGGTGATTTATAGCTTAGCCACCGCTGCATGTGCGTTTGCACCTAATCTAACTTGGTTGTTGGTATTTCGTTTTATTGTCGGCTTAGGTTTAGGTGGACAACTCCCAGTCGCGGTGACTTTGGTCAGTGAATATATTCCAGCGCATGTGCGTGGCCGTTTTATTGTCTTACTAGAAAGTTTTTGGGGACTGGGCTGGTTGGTTGCTGCATTGGTCTCACGCTTTATTATTCCTGATTTTGGCTGGCATGCAGCGTTCTTGATTGGCGGTATTCCTGCGTTATATGCAATCGTGATTTGGAAAATGGTGCCCGAATCGGTGCCTTATTTAATCAACCGTGGACGTTTTGATGAAGCACATGCATTGGTGAAAAAGATTGAAGCCAAATGTGGTGTGCAAGTTGTTGAAATTTTTGAGGTCAAACCGGTTGCAGAAAAGCACAACATCAGTTTTTCACAGCTTTGGTCAGGCATTTTTGCACGACGTACTTTAATGCTGTGGCTCATTTGGTTCGGTATAGTTTTTTCTTATTACGGTATTTTTACGTGGTTACCAAGTTTATTGGTCAAAGAAGGCTACACCATTGTTCAATCCTTTGAATATGTCTTGGTTATGATTTTGGCACAATTGCCAGGTTATATTGCAGCTGCATGGTTGGTCGAAAAATTGGGTCGTAAAGCCACTTTGGCGGGCTTCATTGGGATGTGTGCCATTTCAGCATATTTCTTCGGTCAGTCTGGCAGTGTGACCGAGATTGTGATTTGGGGCTGTTTAATGTCCTTCTTTAATCTCGGTGCTTGGGGCGTACTTTATACCTATACACCAGAACAATATCCGGCCAATATTCGTGCCTTTGGTTCGGGCTGGGCGGGTGCCATTGGTCGGATCGGGGGCATTGCAGCACCTTTTGCCGTGACACATATGATGGATATGGATCATGGTTTTAGCTATGTCTTTATAATGTTTACTGCAGTCTTAATTGCAGTTGCCGTGGTGATTTTGGTTTTAGGTGAAGAAACCAAGGGCAAAACTTTAGAATCCATCGGTCTATAAAGACTGTTGAATTTTTAGTTGATCATGGTGAATAAAATGGATATTTTTACGCCATAAGACACAATTTGTCGCAGAGTGTTAGATCATCCCCTTGTATAGGGGACACCTGCGACATAGCATAAGAACCCAATAAAGAACGAACAATTTAGGATTACAGGTTGTTATGACAAGCCTTGCGCATCATGCGACAGAAAACCGTTCCGTAGCAGAATTTACCGAACAAGCATATCTCAACTACGCCATGTACGTGATTATGGATCGTGCATTGCCACATATCAGTGATGGTTTAAAACCCGTTCAGCGTCGTATCGTCTATGCGATGAGCGAACTCGGGCTAAAGCCAACGGGTAAGCCAAAAAAATCTGCACGTACGGTTGGTGATGTACTGGGTAAATACCATCCTCACGGTGACTATGCTTGTTATGAAGCCATGGTGCTTATGGCGCAGCCGTTTAGTTATCGCTATCCATTTATTGAAGGTCAGGGAAACTGGGGTTCACCAGATGATCCGAAATCCTTCGCTGCTATGCGTTATACCGAAGCGAAACTGTCTGCGTATAGTGATTTATTGCTGTCAGAATTAGGACAAGGGACTTGTGATTGGCAGGATAACTTTGATGGTTCGATGAAAGAGCCCGTGAATTTACCTGCACGTGTTCCGAATATTTTACTCAACGGCACAACGGGTATTGCTGTGGGTATGGCAACCGATATTCCACCGCATAATTTACGTGAAGTGGTGAAGGGTACCATCGCCTTAATTCGCAATCCAAACTTAACCGATGAGAAAGTCGCAGAATATATTCCTGCACCTGATTTGCCGACACGTGCGGAAATTATTACCTCTCCAGAAGAATTACTCAAAATACAAACCACGGGTCGCGGTAGTTATCGAACTCGTGCGGTGTACAGCATTGAGAAAAATGAAATCGTGATTACGGAGCTGCCGTATCAGGTTTCAGGTTCAAAAGTGATCACGCAGATTGCAGATCAAATGCAGGCGAAGAAGTTGCCATTGGTCACGGACTTACGTGATGAGTCAGATCATAAAAACCCAACACGTTTAGTGATTGTCCTGCGCTCAAACCGTATTGATGCTGAATCGGTGATGAGTCATCTATTTGCAACCACAGACTTAGAGTCGAGCTATCGTGTCAATATGAACATGATTGGCGCTGACGGTCGTCCGCAAGTGAAATCGATCCGCCGTATTTTGTTGGAATGGATCGAAATCCGTAAAAATACCGTGACACGTCGTTTGACTTATCATCTGAATAAAATTGAAAAACGGTTACATATACTTGCAGGCTTGATCATTGCCTATCTGAATATTGATGAAGTGATTCGTATTATTCGCGAAGAAGATCAGCCTAAACCGGTGTTAATGACGCATTTTAATATCGATGAAATTCAAGCCGAAGCCATTTTAGAACTCAAGTTACGTCATTTGGCAAAACTTGAAGAAATGGAAATGCGCCGTGAACAAGAAGAACTGGAAGCCAAAGCTGCCATTATTCGTGAACAATTGGCGAATCCTGAATCATTAAAAGCCTTGATCATTAATGAACTTAAAGAAGATGCGAAGAAATTTGGTGATGACCGCCGTTCTCCAATTGTGAAACGTGCTGAAGCCCATGCGATTAATGAACAAGATATGCTTCCTGCAGATCCTGTGACTGTGGTGTTGTCTGAAGCGGGTTGGATTCGCTCGGCGAAAGGTCATGAAGTCGATGCTGAGAACTTAAATTTCCGTGCAGGTGACCAATATCTCAGCCATGCGCAAGGTAAATCGAATCAACGTGTGTATGTATTAGATGATGCCGGTCGAAGCTATGCTTTGGGCATCAATACCTTGCCATCTGCGCGTGGTTTAGGTGAGCCTCTGAGTTCTAAACTTGCACCTGCAAGTGGTGTCGGCTTTAAACAAGTGTTTATTGCTGAAGATGAAACAGAAGTCTTGGCGATGAGTAGTAAAGGCTATGGCTTTAAAACCCAAGCCAAAAACCTCGATACCAATGCAAAAGCAGGTAAAGCCTTCCTTACCTTATCTGAAGGCGCGGCGGTCATGAATTTAACGGCGATTGAGAATGCAACACATCTTGCACTCCTCAGTTCTGCGGGGCGTTTGCTGTTGGTTGAACTTGATGAATTACCAGTATTGAATAAGGGTAAAGGTAATAAATTGATACAACTTGAGGCAAAAGATCAAATTGTATCCATGACAACTTTGAATTTAGATGAAATAATTCAAGTGCTTGCAGGAAATCAACAATTAAAGCTTAAAGGCGACGATCTGCAAAAATATGTGGGTAAACGTGCATCGAAAGGCGTGTTGTTACCACGTGGATATCAAAAAGCAAATAAACTGTTCATTCAAAGATAATACTAGCATCCATGGAACGAAATACGTTATATATGCTGTTATTCGTGAAATGGATGCAATATTAAGCACAAACAAGTTAAATAATGACCGCTTAATATTGAAAAAAAACAGTTGGATTATTAAGGATTACGACAGGAGAATTGGGCGTTATGGAAAAGATTTGGTTCGCTGAATACCAAAAGACAGGGATTCCAGAAACTGTAGAATTACCCGCAGAAAATACCTCATTGGTCGATATTTTTGAGCGTAATTTTCAGAAGTTTGGCTCAAGAGATGCCTTTATCTTCATGGATAAAGTCTTAACTTTTAAAGAACTTGATGAAGCAAGCCGTAAATTTGCAACCTATTTGCAAAGCTTAGGTTTGGCTAAAGGTTCACGCGTTGCAGTTATGATGCCTAACGTTCTTCAATATCCTGTTGTTGCATTAGGTGTATTCCGTGCTGGACTGGTATTGGTCAACGTGAATCCATTGTATACCTCTCGTGAGCTTGAACATCAATTAAATGACTCTGGTTCAGAGGCATTGGTTATCATTGAAAACTTTGCATCTGTTTACCAAGCGATTATTGGTAAAACCCCAGTAAAACATGTGATCGTGGCATCTGTGGGTGACATGCTCGGTACACTGAAAGGTACATTGGTTAACTTTGTATTACGTTCAGTACGTAAACAAATTCCAGCTTGGAACATTCCAGGTCATATTCGCTTTAATGCAGCAATGTCTAAAGTGAGTGCAAACAATTACAAACGTCCAAACTTAACTTTAAGTGATACTGCGGTACTTCAGTATACCGGTGGTACAACTGGCGTATCTAAGGGCGCAGAATTGACACATCGTAACCTTGTGTCAAACATGTTGCAGTGTGATGGTATTTTCCAAAGTAAATTTGGTCAGCAAGATGGTCAGCCAGATGATCGTATCTTCTGTGCATTACCGCTGTATCACATCTTTGCATTTATGGTGTGTGCACTTTACGGTATGTACAAAGGTCAGGCGAACGTATTGATTCCTAACCCGCGTGATCTACCTGCGGTAATGAAAGAATTACGTAAATACCAACCTTCATTCTTCCCAGCAGTGAACACATTGTTCAATGCTTTGGTGAACAATGAAGAGTTCAAGCAACTTGACCACAGCAAGCTAAAAATGGCGATGGGTGGTGGTATGGCAGTGCTTCCTTCGACTGCAGAAGCGTGGAAGAAAGTTACCGGTACCAATATTATCGAAGGTTATGGTTTATCAGAAACTTCACCTGTTGCAACCGCAAACCCTCCAGCATCAATGGAATTTAGCGGTACGATTGGTATTCCATTGCCACTGACAGAAGTTGCTATTTTAGATGATGATGGCAATGAAGTTGCTCAAGGTGAGCAAGGTGAAATTTCGATTCGTGGTCCTCAAGTCATGAAAGGCTATTGGAACCGTCCAGATGAAACTGCCAAAGTAATGACGGCGGACGGTTTCTTCCGTACCGGTGACATTGGTGTCATGGATCCACGCGGTTATGTGAAGATTGTAGACCGTAAAAAAGACATGATTTTGGTGTCTGGCTTCAATGTTTATCCTTCTGAAATTGAAGAAGTTGTTGCAAAACATCCAAAAGTACTAGAAGTTGCTGCGATTGGTGTTCCTGATGAAAAATCAGGCGAAGTACCTAAATTATTCGTTGTGAAAAAAGATCCATCTTTAACGACTGAAGAAGTTTTGGCATTCGCAAAAGAAAACTTAACTGGCTATAAACGCCCACGTTATGTTGAATTTATGGATGAATTACCAAAATCGAATGTTGGTAAGATTCTACGTAAAGATTTGCGTAAAACAGCATAATATGATGCATAAAAAAAGCGCCTTCGGGCGCTTTTTTTATCGCTTTTAATTTAGATCATTAAAGATTACCTTTATTCATCGACCAGCGATCAAAGTAGCGACGTCCTACTCCAAAAACACCTAAGAAGATAAACATCGCGCCGAACTGACGACTAAAGCCAGATTGGTTATAGCTGCCATAGGTTAAAATATTGTCGACTAAACAATATAGTGCAATGACAATGACCCAATGCCAAAGGGGAAGTTGCTTGATGGAAACTGCATAGAATGCAATCCACATGATGACAAAGCTGAAAACAGTCGACCATACATTTAAGTTGGCACAGATCACAGCAAGTAAAAATGCAGTCACAGGAATGACAATTTTTAAAACACGATCGACGCGAAGCTGATGGCGTTTTTGCTCTTCAAGAACTTCAAATAATTGATCTTGATCAGAAGTACTCATAGAGGATCCTTTCATCTGCCGATTATAAAAACACTATATTTAACAAAAATTATTCACGAAATGCCATGGTATTATAGCAGCCATAAAAATCTTCCTGAGAAAAAACACATGCACAGCATCAGTGGGATCATCTATCTCATTTTGGCCGCTTGTTTACTGCCATATGTATTTACATTTATTGCGAAGCGAGCTGCAGGTTTTAAGTCGAGTGATAATCAAAATCCACGTGAAGTTTTAGCGCGCTCTACAGGATTGGCGAGCCGCGCACATGCAGTGCAGCAAAATAGTTTTGAAAGTTTACCTTTATTTATTGCAGCTATTTTAATGGCTGAATACATGGTGATTCATCAACAATACATCATGACCTTTGGGATTGCCTATCTCGTTTTACGTGTCATTTATGGGCTATGTTATTTAGCCAATTGGGCAACTTTACGTTCAATCATTTGGACCTTGTCGATGTTATGCCCAATTTGCCTGATGTTATTGGTCATTAAATTAAGCTAAATGTTCAGCTTGATGATTAAATTATCAGCATGATCGCTAAAATCACAAAAAAAGCGATAAAACCGTTATAATTGTGCCGGATTAAAAGATTTAACTTTGTTTAAAGAGTGATGCTATGAGCTACAGCAATATCCCAGCGGGTAAAGATGCACCAAACGACATCTATGTCATTATTGAAATTCCTGCAAATGCAGCACCAATCAAATACGAAATCGATAAAGATTCTGATGCGTTATTTGTAGACCGTTTCATGGGTACTGCAATGTTCTACCCAGCGAACTATGGTTATGTTCCAAATACATTATCTTTGGATGGTGACCCACTAGACGTACTTGTGGTAACTCCACATCCAGTAGAGCCAGGTTCTGTAATTCGTTGCCGTCCTGTTGGTAAATTGAACATGGAAGATGACGGTGGTGTTGACGCAAAACTCGTTGCTGTTCCACACGACAAATTGACTCCGCTTTATAAAGATGTTCAAGAATATACAGATCTTCCTGCATTATTGATCAATCAAATTGAACATTTCTTCCAACACTACAAAGACTTAGAGCCTGGTAAATGGGTTAAGTTAAGTGGTTGGGAAGGTGCTGATGTTGCTAAACAAGAAGTACTTAGCTCAATTGAAGCTTACAAAGCTGCGAACAAATAATATTGTTTTAAGCTGAGCATCGTTTTTATATGAAAACGATGCTCTTAAAAAAACCTGCACACTGTGCAGGTTTTTTTTCGCTATCTTAGAGTAGCTGCGAAATTAAAATAATTTCACAGGGATGTCTAAGAATACACGTAATTCATTGGTGTCAGCCATATATACGTCATTGTATGCTTGGTCTGCACGGTAGTGTGAATAACGTAAACGAAGGCTAGCATCTTTAGCAAAACCTGATTGAACAGTGTATTTCACTTGGTTAAAGAATTCGCTTTCTTTAGCATCGTCTGATGTCTCTACACCATCTTTAATAGTTTTGATATCCCAACCGTATACATAAGCAGTCGTCCAATTTAAACCTGGCACGCCGTAATCAGCAAAGTTTAAGTTGTATTGAACTTGTGCCGATTTCTCATGGTTACCAATAAAGTCAGAAAGGTAAGAGTTGGCTACATAAATAGATTGCGCACCGTCAGCATTGCTACCATAGTCATAACCTGTGTTACCAGTGTTTTGTTGGTAAGCCAGCATGACTGAGTGAGCGCCTTGATTTAATGTACCTGCCAATGACCATAGATTATTGCTTCGGCCATCTACATTTGTAGCACCAAGTGATGAAGAAGAGGTTGAAGCGGCTTTGTCCCATTCTGTGTGATAACCACTAAAGTCTAAATTTAAAGAGCGTTTTTCAGCTAACGGAATAGTGTAATTAGCATTAATGTAATGACGATCCAACGCATTTTTGCTATCTAAGCCATAGTAAGATGCATTAAGTTGGTCGTTAAACTTATATTTTGCACCCCAAACCACAGCACGATCTAGATCGTTACCGTCAGAATTAATTTGGTCTGAATATTGGTTTTTAGTGAATTTACCAGCAATAACTTCTAGATTTTCAACTTCATGGCTTGTCGCTAAAACGCCTGTGAAGTATTCAGGTACCATACGTGCTGTATTAGATGCAAGCACTGGAATATCAAGAACTTGGGTACCGTATTCAACAGTAGTATTTGATACTCGAGCTTTAACACTTGCGCCACCACGTGCCCAGTGATCATACGCTGAGCCGTCGTTATGTTGTGGAATCATGCCATTACCAGCATGTTTATTTTCACCGATTTTAAAAGAACCATCGCCTACAACATTGGCACCAAAGCCAACAACACCTTGAGTGAAGCCTGACTCTAATTTCACAATTGCTGATTGTGCAAAAGAACTTGTATCGTCACCGCGATTTACATCTTGTTTATCGCGTTTGATGTAACCTGTACGAAACAATACAGAGCCTTCGGCATCTTCCACAAAGCCTTTAGATTCACTTTGTTCGCTAGCAAAAGCAGTAGAAATAAGAGCAGCGTTTACTAATACTGCAAGTGTTAGTTGTTGAGCTTTAAGCATTGGGAGAGAGCCTCATGCAAATTTGGTTAATATGTAGTGCGATTGTATATTTTTTCTTAAAAAAATCACTATTTTTAATGCGCTTATTACACTAAAGTTAGAAAACATTCAGATCATCGGTCAATCTGTAATAAACAAATATTTCGTATGTTATTGTTGTTTAACAAATAGTTTATTTAAATTGAATATATATTAAGCTAAAGAGAAGTTTATTCATTGCTTATCATAAAAAAATATAAAAAATGGTAAAAACTTTCATTTAACTTGCTGAATTATCATCACTCTTTGCGACAAATTGTGCCGAATCTAAATTCGTATTTTGATCAAAAAGTATATCAATGGTTGAGGTACATGGCATCTATGTTCAGGCAAAGTAAGCACTGTTGGCGTGTTTTTTGTAAATAGAGAATGACTTTTAGCGAAGTCGTCAGAAATGTTTTCCTTAAAATCTAGCTCAATAAAAGATGATAATAATCTTGATAAATACATATTAATGAAAGCATTAAATCATTGTTAAAGACTTGAACGCTATAAAAGATATTTTATGAATCAAAAGCTTAGTTTTTACTGTTTTATATAATCTTAGCTTTGTTTTTAAATGATTTAATTTATCAAAATAAGAAAAAAGGGGCTATACAGTGCGGTAAAATCGATTAAAATCGGCGCTAAATTTTACTCAACCCAATCCACGATCGATCCGATGTGGGGACTAAACATGATTCAATTTTATAAAAAAGCAATTTTAAGTATTTTAGTGACCCTAGGTACAGCCCCTGCATTTGCAGAACAAACTGAACAAGTCACAACAGCACAAGGGAATTGGTCTGGAAGTTTGGGCGTGGTAAACAAATATGTGTACCGTGCGAGTGAAGAAAATGATCAAGCGGCATTACAAGCCGGACTGGAATATGCACACAACAGTGGGCTGTTCGCGGGCTATTGGGGTTCTACACTCAACTATGATCCTACGGACGACAGTCAGTCGCATGGTTTTGAACATGATTTCTATGTCGGATATGGACGTGAACTGAATGAAGATTGGAGCTATAAGTCACAAGTGATGGCTTATGTCTATCAAGGTGGAGGTTCTGTTTATAACGACGACCGATCTGAAAAGCGTCGCACGACAGGCGTCGAATTTATTCAGGACATAAGTTATAAAGATTTAACTGCAAGCATGGCTGTATTGTTGTCTGATGTTAATTATGGCAACGCAGGCGATGTATATCTGAATGCTGCTTATAGCTATGCATTACCTTATGATGTTTCATTAAATTCATCGCTTGGTGTTTCTGTTTTTAATGACAGTCGTGATGACAGCCTATTAACAACCACAGAAGATGTGGTGTTCACTGAAGCACGTTTAGGCTTGAGTAAACCGATTGCAGATACTGGATTTGAAATTGCTGCTGACTATGTATGGGGCGGTAAAGATCGTGAAGGCGAGCAATTAGACGATAACGTTGTAGTTGGATTGACCTATTCTTTCTAACATTAACGAGTTGACTGTATTTGGTCATATTCTTGAAAGTGCATAATGGTGATTGTGCACTTTTTTTATGCATTTTTGAGATCGGTGTTGAAAAAATTTACTCAAAAAAGCGCATTTTTAAAATCCTGTTACAACTATCAACCTGAAGATTTAAATAATCTAAATAGATGAAAATCTGCATTCTAAAATAAATTAAAGAGAAAAAAGGCCAAATAGGATAATTAAAAAATAATAAATAAAAACAGTAATATATTGGTTTTTTATAAACCAAAATGGTGACTTTTATAAAAAAAATATGCGCTTATTTTTAAACATGGCACAGCGCTTGCTAATACCTCATTGAGTTCAATGAAATAACCAAAAAATACGTCGTCGCACGATGTGGGGGAACAAACCATGAAATTTGCACTTAAAGCTTTATCAATCGCTGTACTAGGAACAGCATCGATGTTTACTTTTGCTGAAGCACCTGCTTCTGAGCATTCTGTATCCGGAAATATCGGCGTACTGTCTAGCTATAATTTACGTGGTATTACCAATGTGCCTGAAAATAGCGGCGCAACTATTCAAGGTGGTTTGGACTATAGCCATGCGTCAGGCTTCTATGCAGGTTACTGGGGTTCAACCTTAGATTATGCACTTGGTGAAGAAGGGCGTGATTCTTTTGAACATGACTTTTATGCAGGTTATAACGGCAAAATTACTGAAGATTTAGGTTATACCGTCGGTGGTACGTATTATTACTACTATGAATCGGATGTTGATTCCGATGGTTTCGAAACTCTCTTAGGATTGAACTACAAAGACTTTAGCATAACTGCGCAAACCTTAACTCAAAATACGACTTGGGGTAACAAGGGCGATACGTATATCTTAGGTAGCTACAGTTATGCATTGCCAAAAGATTTCACCCTAAATACTTCATTGGGCCTATATGCATATGGTGATGATGACGAATTTGTAGAAACCACTGAAGACTTTGGCTTCCGTCATTTTACAGCAGGTTTAAGCCATCCATTGGGTGACACAGGCGCGAGCGTAAATATGGATTATATCGTGGGTGGTTATGACCGTCTGGATGAAAAACAAAAGAATAAAGTCGTATTTGGCTTGAAATACGAATTCTAATTTTAAAAAGCATTAAAAATGGCGACCTAGGGTCGCCATTTGTTTAAGCATTGAGTTGGCTTCGATAGGACAGTGCTTCAGAAACGTGTTGAGCTTGAATGTGTTCACTTTGAGCCAAGTCGGCAATGGTTCTGGCAACACGTAATACCCGATGATAAGCACGTGCAGATAAATTCATTCGCTGCTGGGCTAACTGTAAAATATTCTGTGCAGTAGCATCCAAAACCGCCTGTTGCTCCAATTGCGTCGGCGTGAGCGCCATATTGGATTTTTGCTGACGCTCTATTTGTAACTCATAAGCTTGTATAACACGATGCCTAACCACACTTGAACTTTCAACCTCTTGCGAACTTTGTAATTCATGCGCTGCTAGTGGCGGGACATCTATATGTAAGTCAATTCGATCTAATAATGGACCTGAAATACGGTTTTGATAGCGTTTAATACTTTCAGCACTACATTGACAGCGGCTGTCTTGGTTAAAGGCATAGCCACATGGACAAGGATTCATCGCCGCAATCAGTTGAAAATTTGCAGGGAAGGTGATTTGACGAGAAGCCCGTGAAATCACAATTTCTTTGGATTCGATTGGTTGCCGTAACACCTCCAACACCTTTCGATCAAATTCAGGCAGCTCATCTAAAAATAAAACTCCTAAATGTGCCAAGGTGATTTCACCCGGTTTAGGATTTGATCCTCCACCGACGAGGGCAATCGCAGATGCGGTATGGTGTGGCGCACGAAATGGACGCTGCCCAAAATGATGATTTGCACCTGCAATGGAATAAATACTCGCGACTTGCAAATTTTCTTGCATATCTAAGGGGGGCAGAATACTGGGCAAACGCGAGGCGAGTAGAGTTTTGCCTGTGCCTGGTGGGCCCCGAAATAGTAGAGAATGACCGCCAGCCGCTGCAATTTCTAAAGCACGACGTGGTCTCAGTTGACCTTTCACATCAGATAAATCAAAAGGGTAACTGTGTTGATTGGCTGACGATGTCGAGGGGTGGCTACTGATTAAGGCTGAACGACTCAAATGTTCACATACATCCTTAAGATGCTGAGCAGGAAAGACTTGGAACTCCGGCAGTTGCGCCGCTTCATCGGCATTGAGTGCCGGTAGAATCAGATGATGCCCGATATGCTGACAGGCAATGGCTATACTTAAGATGCCACTGACAGGTCGTAAATAACCATCAAGTGCCAATTCTCCAATAAATTCAAAACCATCTGCTGCATTTTCAGGAAGTTGTCCCGACGCGATCAGAATCCCTAAAGCAATGGCGAGATCTAAACGTGAACCATCTTTGGGTAAATCTGCGGGTGCTAGATTAATGGTCAGACGTTTGGTCGGAAACTGAAAGCCGCTATTAATAATCGCAGAGCGGACACGGTCTTTACTTTCACGGACGGCGGCCTCAGGTAGGCCCACAATGGTCAATGAAGGCAGACCTTGGCTGACATGAACTTCAACTTCAATTTGGGGTGCATTTAAGCCGAGCAAACCCCGAGTATAGATTTTGGCAAAAGACATATTATTGTTCCGTTATGGTGCATTATTTTTAATCGTTATGCGTCTTTTGTTGCACTAAAAAGGTGCTTATTTTTTGTTCTGAATTTTTTGTTCGAGTTCTTCGACGTGTTTCAACAATTCATTTAAACGTAAATTGGCATTATTCAGTGCAGTACGTTGGCGTTCGATTTCTTCTTTAGATGCGAGATCCATTTTGCTCACAGCTTCGTTAAGTAAGCTGCGAAGATTATGTTCGACGTCTTTTTTCGGCTGATCGATTTGTTCTAATATCGCTTGTAATAAGGTTTCAATCATTGTTGTGACCATCCTCAGTGAATTGGTTGCAGCAGTTTAACATCGCCACATTCATGACCATAGTGCTTTTATTTAAATATGCGTTTAATCGATCAGTAAAATCGTAATTCTTCTAGTAAAAACGTCTATTTTTATAAGCATACGCAAGATTATCCGTATAAAATAGGTTATAAAGAAATCTCATGCTGGGCTGACTATTTTCCCCCGACTGTAGTCATATTGGCATGAAAATTGAACATAAAACCTTACAGGTGAAATAAGCCGAAGGAAAACAAAACATGAAGCTCGTAACTGCAATTGTAAAACCTTTTAAATTAGATGACGTGCGTGAAGCACTCTCTGAAAATGGTGTTCAAGGGATCACTGTCACTGAAGTTAAAGGCTTCGGTCGCCAGAAAGGTCACACTGAACTTTATCGTGGTGCTGAATATGTGGTTGATTTCTTACCAAAAGTAAAAATCGAAATCGCAATCAGTGATGAAATGGTCGATACCGTAATTGAATCAATTACTCGTGTTGCAAGCACAGGAAAAATTGGCGACGGTAAAATTTTTGTAAGCAATCTGGAACAAGTCATCCGTATACGTACTGGTGAAACAGGTGCAGATGCCGTTTAAAAAATTGGCATGAAGTTTGCTGAGTAGCTAATAACTCAGAAAATCAGGTCGGGGGATACGAATGAAAAAGATGCTAATTGCACTCGGCTTGTCCAGTGCACTTTTAGGTGGTTCTGTTGCGTGGGCTGAAGAAAGCGCAACAGCACCTACAGAAGAAGTCACAGTAGTTGATACTGCAAATACAACAACGCTAAATACAACAGAAGCTGCAGTTCCAGTTGAAGCAGCGCCAGCACCTGCAGAACCAGCACCTACAGAAGAAGAACCTAAGCTCGATACAGGTGATACAGCATGGATTTTAGTATCCACTGCACTTGTCCTACTTATGACAATTCCCGGTTTAGCATTGTTTTACGGCGGTATGGTCCGTAAGAAAAATGTACTCAGCACCATGGCACACAGTTTTGTTGCTGCGGGTGTCGTGAGTTTAACGTGGGTGATTGTGGGTTATACCTTAGCATTTGGTGAAGGCAATGCCTTTATCGGTAGCTTAGACAAATTTATGTTGTCGGGTATCACTACAGAAGCGTTGACGGGTACGATTCCAGAGATTCTTTTTGTTATTTTCCAAATGACATTTGCCATTATTACCGTTGCCATTATTAGTGGTTCGATTGCAGAACGTATGAAATTCGGTGCTTTTGTTGCGTTCATCGCAATTTGGAGTGTCGTGGTTTATGCGCCAATTACTCACTGGGTATGGGGTGGTGGTTGGTTAGGTAACGACGGTGCGCTTGATTTTGCGGGTGGTACAGTTGTTCACATCAACTCAGGTGTTGCGGGTCTCGTTGCAGCGTACATGCTTGGTAAACGTATGGGGCTTGGCCGTGAATCTATGGCACCACATAATCTAACGCTAACTGTCATCGGTGCAAGCCTTGTATGGGTAGGTTGGTTCGGTTTCAACGGTGGTTCTGCACTAGGTGCAAATGGTTCCGCTGGTTATGCATTGGTGGTAACACAAGTTGCAGCAGCAGCAGCAGCAGTGGCATGGTTAATTACTGAAAAAGTGGTTCGTGGTAAAGCGTCTGTCTTGGGCGGTGCTTCTGGTGCAGTAGCAGGTCTTGTGGTGATTACACCTGCGGCAGGTTTCGTAACCGTTGGCGGCGCTTTAGCGATGGGTCTGATTGGTGGTGTGGTTTGCTTTTGGGGTATTACTGCGCTGAAACGTGCCTTGAAAGCGGATGACTCTTTGGATGCGTTTGGTCTACATGGTGTCGGTGGTATCGTGGGTGCGATCCTTACAGCATTCTTTGCCAGCGAATTCATCATGGGTGACAATGCACCGAGTAACTTAATGCATCAATTATGGGTTCAAGTCGAAGGTGTACTAGCGACTATTGCTTACTCAGCAGTGATGACATTCATTATCTTGAAAGTGATTGATCTGGTGATTGGCATCCGTGTTGAAGCTGATGACGAACGTATGGGTCTAGACTTAAGTCAACATGGCGAACGTGTAGAATAATAAGATCACAGTAAATCAATATATTGTGTAAAACAGCCCGAAAGGGCTGTTTTTTTTCCATATCTAGCGTAAAGCTCTACAAATTTCAAAATTTTTGCTACACTCTAAATCCATTCGGATTTGTTCAATTTAACCGCTATGCATTGTCCATTTTGCAACGCTGAAGACAGTAAAGTGATTGACTCACGTCTTGCTGCTGAAGGCTGTCAGATACGCCGCCGCCGTGAATGTATTAGTTGCGGTGAACGTTTTACAACTTTTGAAAGCTATGAAGTGGTGATGCCGCGTGTCATCAAGTCTGACTCAAAGAGCGAACCTTTTGATGAAGCCAAGCTCCGCCGCTCGCTCATGCATGCCTTGCAAAAGCGTCCAGTAACGCAAGAGCAAATTGAAACGGTACTCAGTGATATTCAATTGCAAATTCGCCGTTTGGGTGAACGTGATGTGAAATCACGCACCATTGGTGAAATTGTCATGCAGTCATTGTTCGCTTTAGATCATGTGGCTTATGTACGTTTTGCTTCTGTGTATCAAGACTTCCAAGATGTAGAAGCTTTTCGTCGTCAAATTGAACAAATGCAGCAGCGTGAGCACTAATGCACATCTGCTTCCATTTTTATCATGAGTGATTACATGTCTGAGTTAGATCAAGTGACTTTGCAGCAGCATCAACAGTGGATGCGGCGTGCAATTGCATTGGCACAGCAGGGGCAATACAGCACTCGTCCCAATCCCAATGTGGGCTGTGTGATTGTCAAAGATGGTCAATTGGTTGGTGAAGGCTTTCATCCCAAAGCGGGTCAGCCGCATGCAGAAGTCTTTGCAATGCGTGATGCAGGTGAGTCCGCACGTGGCGCAACCGCTTATGTGACTTTGGAGCCTTGCGCACACTATGGACGTACGCCACCTTGTGCCAAAGGCTTGGTGGAAGCAGGTGTTGCTCAAGTCGTTGTGGCCTGTCCCGATCCGAATCCATTGGTTGCGGGTAAAGGTGTACAAATCCTACGTGATGCTGGCATTGAAGTGATTACGGGTATTTGTGAAGCAGAAGCGCATCAATTGAACTTGGGCTTTTTAAAAGCCATGGCGACGGGCATGCCTTATGTCCGCCTCAAAGTCGCATCGAGCCTTGATGGACGCACAGCGATGGCCTCGGGTGAGTCTAAATGGATTACCGGTGCAATGGCGCGACAAGATGTACAACATTGGCGTGCGATATCAGGTGCTGTGATTACTGGGATTGAAACAGTATTAGCCGATGATTGCTTACTCAACGTACGTCAGCTCGATGATGCTGTTGATATGCGTAGCGTGGTTCAGCCGAAACGTATCGTGCTAGATCGCCAAGGCCGCTTGCCATTAACTGCAAAAATATTACAGCAACCTGAAACCGTGATGGTCATGGGGCCATATCGTCAGGAACTTGCTGACTTGGGCGTGGTACAATTTGAAATTCAGCCTTTGGCCGATCTGTTAGCAGCATGCGTTCAACAGTTCCAAATTTATGATGTCCTTGTGGAAGCCGGTGCGACACTTTCGACCGCTTTCTTACAAGAACATTTGATCGATGAAATGATCAGTTATGTTGCACCGACCTTGTTGGGTCAGTCAGCACGTGCGATGTTTAATGCGGAATTTGACCGCATGGCAGAGCAGCTTCGATTTAAGCTGAAAGATGTCACTCAATTGGGTGATGACATTCGCTTAAGGTTAATCCCTTCTCAAGAGACGCTATGAATTCAGAGTCTACGGTTTATCACAAACGTCGTCATGCGGCTCGTACCACAGACGAATATCTTTTCCATCAGTTGGTTCCTTATTTGGGAAACAAACGCCGTCTATTACATCTGATTTTAGAAGCACTTGAGCAAACGGGAACCTTAAAACGCGAAGATGGTCGTGCGCCGATATTTGCTGACTTTTTTGCAGGTTCGGGTGTGGTGTCACGGTTGGCACGTCAAAACGGCTATCGTGTTATTGCCAATGACTGGGAACCCTACAGCCATGCCTTGAACAGCGCGATTCTCTCTTGCGTTGAAGCACCTGCTTTTAAAGAGTTGGGTGGCTATCAGAAAGCGATTGATTATCTGAACCGTTTGCCAGAAGTTAAAGGTTGGGTGACCCATAACTTGTGTCCACGTAATGATGAAATCTACGATCCGGCACGTGACCGTTTATTCTTTAAACGCCGTAACGGTATGCGTATAGATGCGATTCGTCAGCAAATTGCAACTTGGCAAGCTCAAGGCGCGATTGATGATGTGGAAATGAGTGCTTTGTTAGCGCCGTTATTGTATTCAGCAAGTTTTGTCAGCAATACCAGCGGTGTATTTAAAAGTTTCCATCATGGTTGGGGCGGTAAAACCCAAGCGGCCTTAGATCGTATCGGCTCATTGTTATGGCTGACTCCAAGTCGTTTTTGTGAAATTGGTGATCCGAAAAAACCCGCCGCTGAAATGTGGTGTGTCGACGCACAGCATTTGGCTAATCAAATGAGTGGCTTTGAAGTGGATGTGGCTTATCTCGATCCACCGTATAACCAGCACGCTTATAGCAGTAACTACCATGTGTTGAATGCCTTAACGTTATGGGATCAGGTGGATTTACCAACGCCAGACACCAAAGGCTTTAAGAGCGGAATCGATCGTGCATGGCGTAAAGAACGTCCAAGTCCATATAATTCTTCGAAGCATGCGAAAGAAGCTTATGAAAAATTATTAGAAACCATCAATGCACGTTACATCCTGACGAGCTATTCAACCGATGGTAATATCAGCGCCACAGATTTGTTACAAGCCAATTTAAAACGTGGCCGAGTAAGCTTATTGACGCAAGATGTACCACGTTACCGTGTAAGTAAGCAGCGTCAGTCTGAACGTGCACGCGTACTAGAGTTTATTGTTATCACGGATACGCATGCCAAATCAGGTCCACCGATCCGTCAGTTGTTGAGTCAATTGCACCATTTTGCAGAATTGGGTGGTGTCGATACCTCTGGCGTGAGCACGCAACTTGATTTGTGGTAAAAATCATCGCCCCATATTTTTCAGGGATTGAACATGTTTACAGGCATTATTGAAAGTCTAGGTAAAGTTGAAAGCATTCAAAACGTGGGTGGCGATGTCCGCTTGCGTATCCAGACAGAGTTAGACATGTCGGATGTGCATTTGGGGGATTCTATTGCCACCAATGGCATTTGCTTAACCGTGATCGATTTTGGCAGCAATTGGTATGCAGCCGATGTTTCACGTGAAAGTTTAAATCGAACCACCTTGGAATGCTGGAAAGCAGGGCAGGCGGTGAATGTGGAAAAAGCCATGTTGCCGACCACGCGTTTTGGTGGACATATTGTCAGTGGTCATGTCGATGCAGTGGGTGAAATCACTCAAGTTCGTTCAGATGCGCGTTCTATTTATTTTGAAGTGACCGCACCGAAAGAAATTGCACGCTATTTAGCGGAAAAAGGCTCTGTGACCGTGGATGGTATTAGCCTGACGATTAACCATTTACGTGGCAATGTGCTGAGCTTAAATTTAATTCCGCATACGGCTGAACGAACCAATATCGGTACGTGGAAGGCTGGGGCTAAAGTGAACTTAGAAGTGGATGTTTTAGCACGTTATATTGAGCGCTTATTGCTTGGTGATAAAGCCGCTGAGACCACAGAGCAATCAAAAATTAGCTTAGATTTTTTAGCTGAAAATGGCTTCTTGAAATAAGTTGATACCGAAGAAAACCAAACAGTCTGATTGAAAAATTAGACTGTTTTTTTATTTTTGGTGATAATGCGTCGCGGAATGACATATATGATGAATAATCAGACAGGTGATAATGATTGATTTCTTACTGAATCTGGAACAGTGGTTACCCATGTTATTGGAAAATTATGGTGTGTGGATTTATGCCATTTTATTTCTGGTGATATTTTCAGAAACGGGTTCAGTATTTATGTTCTTCCTGCCGGGAGACAGCCTGTTGCTTGCCATCGGCGCATTATGTTCAACGACGGAAGTGGTGCATTTACACACCATGGGGCTGATGTTATTTGTCGCATCGGTCTTGGGCTACTGCGTCAATTACTATACGGGCAGCGTGTTAGGCATTAAGTACTTTAATAAGCACACACGTTACTTTAAGCCCGAATATATGGTCAAAACCAATAAATATTTTATGAAGCATGGCGGTAAAACGATTTTAGTCGCACGCTTTGTACCTTTTGTACGTTCTTTTGCGCCTTTTGCCGCTGGGTCTGCGCGCATGAGCCTCGGTACATTTATGTTCTATAACGTGCTAGGTGGTTTCATCTGGATTGGATTATTACTTGGTATTGGTTATTTCCTAGGACATACCGTTTCTGCAGTTGCAGATTTGGTCTAAGCCAAACTTAGACTGAGAAAAAGCCCACTGTTGTGGGCTTTTTTTATGGAGTCGATGACCACTTAGTGTTTTGTAACGGTCACCACATCAAGGGTTTGAAAAATCGAGCTGCGGGGCAGTTGCTGAATGCTAAAACCCCCTTTTTCTGATTCACGGCTGAGATACACCGAAATACTATGAAAGTCTGAATGACTCAGCCAAAGATCTTTGGCACGAATGTCCCATTGTTCTCCAGCAGATAGAGAGGATATTTTCTGGGTAATCTGGTGAATGATGTCCATATTGAATTCCCATCTGGATGCATGATTATATCTTTAGGATGCCTGAAGCATTGTGTTTTGAGGGACAATGCTTCAGCCATATGAACATCATGTTGCAAATACATGTCAGTTTAATGACAGTGACCAGATTTCGATGGACGGCTTAAGATGCTTGGGACGATGTAGATTCTGTCGAAAAATTGGAGTTTTCTAAGATATAGTCAATTTCTTCTTGTGCGGCAGCTTTCAATTTTGCACGGAAATCACTGACGGCTATTTCGATTTGCGTTTCTGCCTCAAGTTCCAAACGCACGCGTACACTTTCAAGTTCTGACAACATTTGTCCTTCGCTAACCGATAAGCTTTGGCTTAATCCCGCTTCAGGGTTTTTATGATAGCGAGCGGCATAGTGTTGTACTTCACGATCAAGATTATGCTGCATCATGGTGAGCGCTTGCGTTTGTGCAGCAAAGCGTAACTCTTCGTCACGTTTCAGTTGTTCTGCATAGGCTTGTTCAGCTTCACGTTTTTCTTCTAAGGCTTTTTCTAAAGCCAATTGTTTACGAATGCGAGCATCTTCAATCAGCTGTGCTTTCAAATCTGCATAGGCAGACTCAATTTTGTCAAAAGACACTTGCTGCTGCTGTTGGTCATTGACCAGCCATTGTTGAATGTCTGTACTGGGATTGAGTACATCGCAAACGCGACCAAGGTCATCAATAAAGGTCTGACGAATAGCTTCAGGTACTTTTAACCAGCGCTGTTTAAAGTCTGGACCGACATTCAATGCCATGGTGCATCTCCTTGCAAATAGGGTAAAACCAATATCACGTTAAAGTTTGTGGGTCTGTGGTTGAACGCCCAAACGTCGATATTGTTTATATTTTTCACGCCCAATAATTTTAGCGAGTTCGTTATTTTCAATAATTTCGATAATGTGACTAAAACTTGCGAACTGTTCAAGTGCTTGATCGTTAAAATTAAACACAATCCAGTCGGCTTGCTCAGGCAATTGGGCAGAAATACAGACCGTTGCCTCGGCTTGATCGATACCATGGGGAATGAAACCTGTGTGATCGAAACTCCACAGGCGTTCATCAAGTTGTTGCTGTAAGTCTAGGTCAGCACAATGTAGCCAAATACGTACAGGCTGACGCAGAATCTTACGGCATAAACGACAAGTGCTTTCGACTTGTCGTTCAGGACTTTTTTCAAATAAATAAAAGCTAACTTTAGCCATTCGATTGAGCACGATTCGCTAAGAATTGCATTAATAATGGTACAGGACGACCTGTTGCGCCTTTATTTGCACCTGAGTTCCATGCAGTCCCAGCAATGTCTAAATGCGCCCAACGGTATTCACGCGTAAAGCGTTGAAGGAAACATGCAGCGGTCACAGAACCTGCTTTTGGACCACCAATGTTGGCAATATCTGCAAATGGAGAATCAAGTTGTTCTTGATAATCTTCAATCACTGGCATGCGCCATACGCGGTCAAAGCTATGTTGACCCGCAGCAGTCAATTCAGCCGCAAGTTCATCATCCGGAGTGAACATACCGGTAAGGACTGAACCTAATGCCACAACACATGCACCAGTGAGGGTTGCAATATCAATCACCAGTGCAGGATTAAAGCGTTTTACATAGGTCAAGGTATCGCACAGAACCAAACGACCTTCGGCATCGGTATTTAAAATTTCAACGGTTTGACCGCTCATGGTTGTCACGATGTCGCCCGGGCGAGTGGCATGACCAGACGGCATGTTTTCTGCAGCAGCAATTGCGCCGACCACATGAATCGGTAATTTCGCTTCACACAGCGCACGGATGGTACCCAAAACTGATGCAGAACCGCACATGTCGAATTTCATTTCGTCCATGCCCGCACCTGGTTTAAGTGAGATACCACCCGTATCAAAAGTCACGCCTTTACCAACAAGCACTACAGGGGCTTCTTCACGATTTGAAAGGTATTCGATGGTAATAATACGGCCTGGACGGTCAGAACCTTTACTCACAGCAAGGAAAGCACCCATACCGAGATCAGCCATTTGCTGTTCATCGAGTACAGTCACTTTGAGTTGATCCGGAAATTCAGCTGCAAGCGCTTGAGCTTGTTCGGCTAAATATTCAGGGAAGCAGATATTGCCCGGACGGTTACCTAGGTCACGGGTAAAACTTTGACCTGATTGAACTGCAGAAATTAAGTCAAGCTGTGCAGTGGTTAATGGACTTTCAGCAGCGATTAAATGGATCTGCTCCAAAACAAATTCATTTTTCTTTGATTTGTATTCATCAAATGCATAAGCCGCTTGCGTCAGGCTAAGTGCGAATAAATAATGTTGTTCTTGTGGTAGGGCAGAGATATCGACACTGATCTGTTTGAATTTTTTTTGTGACGCTTTAATAATGGTTTGTGCAATTTTTGCAAATTTATTGACCTGTAATTCAGCAACTTTGCCAAGGCCTAAAAGAGCGCTATTGCGACAAGCGGCAATGTTCGCCACCAAAGGCAGGCTTTCATTGAGTGCTGCTTTAAATTGAGTTGCTTCAATTAGATTATCTAAATCATTGATTTGATATGAAGTAGCTGCATTTGTAACGTGCTCAGAATCTACTAATATCAACAAATATTGGCTGGACGCATTCGCTTGGAATGACGTATTAATAGAAAGTTTCATGTGCGGTATTTATGCCTTTTTAAATTTATAAACCATTAAACCATTGAAACATTTATATGAATAGAGTTTCAATGAGCAACAAGGGTATAGGTTTTATATTTTCTACATTCGGGTAAACTAACGCTAGTTTTTATTGGCCCTATTTTTGGAAGAATTAATTTGATTATTCGGCGTTATCTGGTCAAGCAAGTGGTGTCGACATCACTGGTTGTGATTGCCTTATTGACCTTGATCATGATGGGTGGTCGTTTGATCAAGTACTTTGGTGTGGCGGCGCAGGGTCGTTTAGATGCAAGTATTTTATTTAGCATCATTGGCTACCGTTTGCCTGAGTTTTTAACTTTAATTCTTCCGCTCGGTTTCTTTATTGGTCTGATGTTGGTCTTTGGTCGTCTGTATGTCGATCATGAAATGGCTGTGCTCAATGGTAGTGGTGTCAGTCGCAATCAATTGTCACGTTTATTGGTGCCGATGACCGTGGTTTTTATGGCTGTTCAAGCATTTTTGATGCTGTGGGCGTCGCCTTGGGGCATCCGTCAGTTTGAAGCATTAACGACTTCACAAGCTGTACGAACAGGCTTTGACTTGGTTCGACCGAAAGAGTTTATTTCCTCTGGGCCCTATACTATTTATGCAGGCGACTTGTCAGAAGACCGTAAAAACTTAAAAGATATTTTCTTCTATCAACGTGCAGAAAAAGAGGGCAAGCCTGATGTCATTATTTTGGCAAAAGAAGCGACCCGCGTCGAAGTGCCCGATGACAATGCCAATGTGGTTGACCTAGTTGAAGGTCGCCGTTACGAAATTTATCCGGGGCAACCGCGTTATTCTCAAGCAGAATTCCAAAGTTATCGTTTACGTTTAGAAAATGATAAAGAAGCAAAATTTGAAAGTACTGAAGTAGAAGCTTTACCAACCTCGAAGTTATGGGATAACCGTCATGATCCTGTGGTTGCCAGTGAACTTGGTTGGCGAATCTTTGTGCCGTTCGCTATTTTGGTGGCGTTATTGCTTGCCACCGCTTTGTCTGAGGTCAGTCCTCGTCAAGGGCGTTACCTAAAACTGTTCCCCGCCTTACTTATTTTTGCCAGTTTAATCGTGGCTTTAATGGCGATCAAAACGCGGATCAGTAAAGATGAAATGGGTATCTGGGCTTATCCACTGGTCTTAGTGATTTACGGCATTGCAGCAGCATTGTTCTCGCGTAAACAAAAATTAGCGCCCAAAATTAAGAAACAAATTCAGCGAGTGAGGTCTTAAAATGTTGGCACGTCGTATAGTTGCAAAACATGTGACCAAAACTACTGCTTTAGCCATGCTTGGTGCGACCGCGGTATTGGCTGGCTTACAAGTGCTTTTTACTTATTTAGGTGAATTGGGCTCGCTGAAAGAAGGTTATAACGCATGGAATGCTTTGCAGTATGTGTTATGGAGTTCACCGAATTATTTATATGAAATTTTACCGATTTCAGCCTTGATTGGCGCGGTACTGGGTTTAGGTACTCTAGCTTCAAATAGTGAATTAATTGTGATGCGTTCGGTCGGCATCAGCCTTTGGCGGATTGTGGGCTGGGTGATTCGTTCGGCACTCATTTTGGTGGTTTTATCCTTTGCATTAAGCGAATGGGTCATTCCCTATACCAATGAACAAGCCAAAAGCGTCAAAAGTCACCGCACTGCGGCTGAACTGGGCGAAGTCAAAGGCTATTGGTCACGTGAAGGCCAGCGCTTTATTTATATTGACTATGCCAATTCACAAGGTCAAATTAAAGATGTTCAGGTTGTTGATTTTGATGAAAAATATCGTTTGCGAGGCACTTTAGATGCGGAGCAAGGGAATTTTGTCAAAAATGGGGCTTGGACACTGCAAAATTCAACCCAAGTCGACCTATTAGCGACGGGTGATGCTGTGGCTAAGCAAAATGCTGAACAGCCGCTTTCATTGGCCTTGCAACCTAAATATGTGCATATGGTTACCATTGACCCTGAAGACCTATCACCGAGTCAATTGGTGAGCTTTATGAGCTATATGCATGAATATAGTCAAGTCCCGAAAACTTACCAATTGGCGTTTTGGCAAAAGTTTGGTTCGCCCTTTGCTTTAATTGCCTTGGTGGTGATTGCTTGTTCATTTATTTTTGGACCTTTACGTCAACAGTCGATGGGTTTCCGCTTGGTGATTGCCTTATTTGCTGGACTGGGTTTTTACTACTTACAAGATTTCTTGGGTTATGCAAGTTTGGTGTACGCGCCATCGCCTGCATGGTTCGTCTTTATACCAATTATTTTGATGTTTGTAGCGGGTGGCTACTTGCTGCATCGCGCACGTTAAGTGCATGCAAGATTGAGTAAAACAATGTTGATGACCTAGATAAACCATGGTTGTCACATAGAGTCTTCACCGAAAATTCGGTAAGATAGTATGATTAATTTATAAACGAAAGAGTGTTCATTATGACGGATGCAACTGCTGGCAAAATCCCACACGTATTGGTAATTATGGATGGTGTGGGTCATCGCGAAGCGGTCGAGGACAATGCCTTTTTAGCAGCAAAACGACCAAACTTGACTGCAATGCAGGAAAAGCATCCGCATGGATTGATTTCAGGCTCTGGCGAAGACGTTGGTTTACCTGATGGTCAAATGGGTAACTCTGAAGTGGGCCACATGAACCTTGGTGCAGGACGTGTGCTGTATCAAGACTTTACTCGTATTACCAAAGATATTCGTACCGGTGCGTTCTTTGAACATGACGTTTTAGTCGATGCGGTTGAAAAAGCCAAAGCTGCAAATCGTGCTGTACATATCATGGGCTTGTTGTCTGAAGGTGGTGTGCATTCACATGAAGATCACATTGTGGCGATGGCTGAATTGGCATTAAAACGCGATGCAAAAGTGTATCTTCATGCATTCCTTGATGGTCGTGATACGCCACCAAAAAGCGCACAACCTTCGCTTGAAAAATTAGATGCGCTGTTTGCTCAGTATCCGGGTCAAGGTCGTATTGCCACCATGATTGGTCGCTACTTTGCAATGGACCGTGACAACCGTTGGGATCGTGTTGAGCAAGCCTATCGTCTTTTAACTGAAGGTGAAGCAGTGCGTACAGCAGCGACTGCTGTTGAAGGTTTAGAGCTGGCTTATGCTGCTGAAGAATCAGATGAATTTGTAAAAGCGACGCGTATTGGTGATTTAGCACCGATCCAAGATGGTGATAGCGTTGTCTTCATGAACTTCCGTGCTGACCGTGCGCGTGAAATTACCAAAGCTTTTGTGGAAAAAGATTTTGCAGGTTTTGAACGTAAAGTGGTTCCTGCTTTATCAAAATTTGTCATGTTGACACGTTACCAAGCAACAATTGATGCACCTGTGGCTTATATGCCAGAAGTGTTGCATAACTCGATTGGTGAATACCTGTCTAATTTGGGTAAAACACAACTTCGTATTGCTGAAACTGAAAAATATGCACACGTGACCTTCTTCTTCAGTGGTGGTCGTGAAGATGAATATCCGGGTGAAAAACGTATTTTGATTCCATCACCAAACGTTGCGACTTATGATTTAAAACCAGAAATGAGTGCTTATGAAGTCACTGATGAATTGGTTGCCGCAATTAATTCAGGTGAGTACGATTTACTGGTTGTGAACTATGCCAATGGTGATATGGTTGGTCATACTGGTGTGTTTGATGCAGCAGTCAAAGCAGTTGAGGCCGTAGACACGTGCTTAGGTCGTGTATATGAAGCTGTGATGGCAAATAAAGGTCACATGTTAGTGACCGCCGATCATGGTAACGTAGAGCAAATGCAGGATTACCAAAGTGGTCAGGTGCATACTCAACATACCACTGAACTTGTGCCGTTTATCTATGTTGGCCCGACCAATGCAACAATAGCAGAAGGTGGTGTTTTGGCTGACGTAGCGCCGACACTTTTAACTCTTATGCAGATTCCTGTACCAACAGAAATGCAAGGTCGTAACTTGATTACTCTTGAAGCTTAAAATGTAAGGAAGCATGAATGACTAAAGCACACTGGACGTCAGTTGTAAGCCTTACAGCCTTGCTGCTGTGTTCTAGTCATTCGACATGGGGAGCCGACAAAGCAAAGTCGGCTTTCGATGAATTTGATGGCAGCTATGAACAAAGTTATGCCGAAGTACCTGTCGAATCGATCCAACAATTTGTTCAAATCTATGGCATTGTCAAAGAAAATTATGTAGTTGAAAAAAATGACGATGCATTATTCCAACAAGCCATCAAAGGCATGGTCAGTGGTTTAGACCGTTATTCACGATATCTTTCACCTGAAGACTATAAGCAGCTTTTGCAATACACCGAAGGGGATATTGCGAGTGTCGATTTCAATTTGCGTTTTGATGCAGGTCTACAGCAATGGGTCATCACCAATTTAAAGCCTGATGCCGATTCAGCAAAGCTAGGTCTGAAAAATGGCGCGGCGGTGTTTAAAATTGATGATCAAGAACTCAAAAAACTCAATCAAGATCAAGTGCGACACCTACTCACCGGTAGTATAGGTTCAACGCTGAATCTACAGCTGATAACTGCAAGTCAACCGGTTAATTTGGTCAGAAACACTAAAGTTGAAACAGATATAGAATCTAAATTATTAAATAATCAGGTTTTAGTTTTACACGTAAAAGTTTTTCAACAAGATACAGCCAATGAAATTAAGCGTTTAATTGAAAGTCATGGTTCACGTGTCAAAGCTGTATTGTTTGATTTAAGAAATAACCCCGGCGGGTTATTGTCCGCAGCAGTGGAGTCTGCCGATTTATTTTTGAATCAGGGCATTATTGTGTCGACTCGAAGTCGATCTGAAGGTGACCAACAATTTCAGGCTTTACCGAGTTTTGAATTTCAAAATATGAAAGTTGGTATTTTAATCAACAATCGTTCTGCTTCTGCCGCAGAGGTCTTTACCGCAGCATTAAAAGAGCATAAACGTGCATGGGTAGCGGGTGAGAAAAGTTATGGTAAAGGTGTGGTTCAAAAACTATTTCCATTGAGTAATGGTGCAGCCTTACAGATGACCGTATCACAATATCTGACACCGAATGGCAAAATGATTGAAGGAATTGGAGTGCAGCCAGACTATAACTATCCGCTGCAACATGATGCACGTGAAGATCACTATGTCGATCATGTTGCAGAGTTATTGCTGAATCAAAAATAAACAGCAATACGCTGGAAAGCTTTTACTCTTCGTCTTCGGTATCTAAACCGAATTTTTTCAAACGATAGCGTAATGAACGGAATGACATACCTAATTTTTTGGCGGCAAGTGTTCTGTTCCAGTGAGTCAAATTCAACGCATTCATGAGCACTTCTTTTTCGATATTTTCTAAAAAGAGTTCTAAACCTTCTTCAGGTAGTTTACGAGGAACCACACTCTGTTCGTTGCTGTTTGCAGCAAGCTGTGCAGAATCATTCGTTGTTGGAGCGGAATTGAACTGAGCACTCGGTTGTCTTAATGGCGCACTTTGCAGATGTTGAAGATCAATTTGCTCATCATCGCAGAGGGTCATGGCACGTTCGATAATATTGCGGAGTTCACGGACATTACCCGGATAGTATTGGCTGAGTAGGAAGTTTTTCGCTCGTTCAGTCAGAGGCTTAGTGGCAATTTCCCATTCATGGCTAATTTTTTGAATAAAATGTTGTGCCAATAAGAGGATGTCGTCGCCACGTTCACGTAAGGCAGGCAACACTAAATCCATCACATGGATACGGAAAAATAAATCTTGGCGGAATCGACCTTGTTGGACGAGAGCTTCTAAGTCCTGATGACTGGCACTGATCACACGGAAATCAACATCAATTTCACAGTCTGAACCTACGGGGCGAATACGTTTTTCCTGTACCGCACGTAGCAGTTTAACTTGCATGGCTAAAGGTAATTCGGCAATTTCATCCAGAAATAAGCTACCACCATGTGCAGATTGAATCAGACCTTGCTTGTCTTGGGTGGCACCACTAAAGCTGCCTTTTTTATGGCCAAAAAGTTCACTTTCCATTAACTCTGTGGGAATTGCCCCGCAGTTAATGGCAATAAAAGGCCCTTCATTACGGTTGCTTAAACGGTGAACCAAATTGGCCACGACCTCTTTACCCGTACCAGATTCACCCGTAATAAAAACAGGTGCTTGTGAACGTGCAATTTTCTTTAGAGTTCGACGCAATTGCTGGATTGGGAGTGATTCACCAATCAACATTTTATGTTCTAAAGCATCTTGCGAAGTAATGTCTTCGGCCAATGGCTTATTCAGGGCTTTTTGTAGCAGTTGTTCAAGATGTTTGGGATTGATCGGTTTGCTGACAAAATCGAATGCTCCCGCCTTTAATGCGGCAATGGCAATGTCCATGTTGCCATAGGCTGTTAGCACAGCAACGGGCAGGGTCGGACAGTGCTCATTCATCCAATCTAAGAGCTGTAGACCATTACCATCGGGTAAGTTGAGATCGGTTAGGCAGGCATCGTAGCTATAGGTAGACAAGGCTTTTTTAGCTTCGTCGAGGCGATGTGCGACATGTGTTTTAACCCCCATCCTTGATAAAGACATTTGCATCAGCATACATAAGTCTTCTTCGTCATCAACTAATAATACCAGTGGTTGTGAATCCACAGTTTTCCCCTAAAAACAATTAAATAACAGCTTGTAAGCACTCAATCCTAAAGCAAGCTCCCTGTTTTTGTTCTACATAGGAAAGCTGTGCTTGATTCGCTTCACAGAAGCTATGAGCAAGATATAATCCTAAACCAGTTCCAGTAATTTCGGTACTAAAAAATGGTTGAAATAACTGTGCGCGGTTTTGTAAAGCAACCCCATGACCGAAATCTCGGACATCGATCTGGACTTTTTTCTGATCCGTACGCGCCACCACTTCGATATACGACATGTCCGGATTGTTATGGCGAATCGCATTACGAATTAGGTTGATTAAAATTTGTCTGAACTGTGCCTCATCAAAATCGATAAAGGTTTTGGCTTGTACATTGAGCCGAATGTTCTGTTGAATGTCTGCTAGATCTTCTTGTAGGAACAGCGGTAAAAATTGCTCTAGATTCAGACGAGTCGGATGGGTTTCCTTATTGCGCACCATATTTAGGGTGTCTTGAATAATTCGGTCAATCCGCACCGCTTGACGTGAAATCATATGATTCAACATGTGCTGTTGTTCGGTATCACTTTGCGGATATAAATCATTGGCATGCACAATTGCGGCTAAAGGATTGCGAATTTCGTGGGCAATACTGGCGGAGAGTTGACCTAAAGCGGCTAATTTTAATTGTTGCACTTGCTGATTGAGTTTTTGTGCATCTTGTAAAATCAGCAAGGTCAACATTTGATGCGGCACAACGAGTTTTTGTACGAGTACCTGAATGTGGTATTGGCTTTGTTGCGATTCAAATTGAAATTTTTCCCCGCTTTTTAAATCTTCAAATTTGAGTAATTCAAATAAGTCGGGCTGCGTGGTATACAGTGGATATTGGTCATGATGATAAGAATTTGGCATGCCGAGTAAATGGCAAGCAGCAGGATTACTCAGCACCACATGACAGTTTTCATCCAACACCAAATAGCCCGTATCAATCTGCTCCAAGATATAGCGGTTAATGTTTTGTAGTCGATGTAGCTCTAAGGATTGCGAAAAATTCAGATTTTCTAGTAACTGGAAACGTTTCACGGCAATTTGCGCACTGCCATACACCACACAAAATAAAAAAGCCAAAATCGCACTGTTGGTTAAATTTTTGAGTGAGGTAAATTCAAGAATTGAACCTAAAAACAGTTGATACACCACGCAAATCACAGCGATGAGGGTGATAACCAAAGCTTTTTGGGCATCTAATAACAGGGATGCTGCAAAAATCGTAATCACAAACAGCAAACTCAAATGTAAATTAGGTCCATCGATGGCTAAGGTCAGTAAGCTCAGTGAAATGACATCTACAATGAATAACAGCAGTAACTGGTTTGGAATACGGACTTTGAAGCGTCCAAGCGACATGAATTGAATGCTGGTAAACAGCAAATAAATCGTTAATACATATAGGTATAAACGTGGGTATTCATAATCTGAACTGAATTGAGTGTAGGTCAGTAAAAAGACCAGTAACAGACAGGCACTGATGATAAAGCGATAAGCACTGTACCAAAGGCCCAAATGATACTGGTTCAATTCACTATGGATTGAACGCTGTGTCATAGTAACAGGATGTACGTGGTGTTAAGGTTTAATTAACCCGTAGCGAATCGCCAAGTGAGTTAGTTTGACATCACTATCAATATTCAGTTTTTCAAAAATACGGTAACGGTAGGTATTCACCGTTTTAACGCTAACGAATAATTTATCAGAAATTTCTTGTGCACTAATACAATTGACCACCATCATGGCAACTTGCATTTCACGCTCAGACAGGGCATCGAAAGGCGATTGTTGGGTATCAGACAAATATGAGCTAGCCAGTTGTTCCGCAATGTCTGCACTGAAATATTTGCCGCCTTGCATCACTTTATTAATCGCACGGACCATTTCAGTAACTGGTGCACCTTTGGTGATATAGCCTTTGGCACCTGCTTTTAATAATAAAGACGGGTAGGGTTCTTCAGCAAGACCACTGACAGCAAGGACTTTTGTATCTGGCGCTGTTTGAAGTAGGCGACGTGTGGTTTCTACACCTCCGATCCCTGGCATATTGACATCTAATAGAACAACATTTGGATGGTGTTGGCGAACAAGTGTAATCGCATCTTCACCCGATTCGGCTTGTCCAATGACTTGGACATCTGCATGGTCTTCGAGCATACGGCAAATACCAGTACGGACTAATTCATGGTCATCTACCACCAAAACTGTGATCACCTACACTCTCCCTCAAATCAAAAACTGTTTTTTTTGTTACATAAAGCAAAATAAGCTTGCAATGAAACGACAAAATTAGCAATCCTATTCTTATATGAAATGAAAAACTTCATACACAATGTGTGAGCAAAAAATGTTCGTAGTTGTGACCAATGTACGGCATATTGCTGGTCTTGCGCAAATGTTTAGTATCCTGAGTTGAGTGAGCAATGGTGAAAAAATTAAATAAATCCTTCATGCACGTTTTGGGCATGTCAATTTTATTCAGTATGAGCAGTTTCAGTTCTGCTGAAATTGTGATGAATAGTGCTGCAAATCAGCAGTCAAATATTAGCTGGTCATCTGAAGATGCAAACCAGTTACTCAACGGTGACGTGTCTTATAGCGCTGAAGAGCCATCTCCTCAAGGGTCAACTAAAGTGACTACTTCTGTACGTAGCACAGGCGGTGTGGTACAGGCGGCACCATCAAAGACGGTCCGTATCATTGATACCAATCAATACGCAGGTCAGCCTTCTGTAAATGCGCGTGCAGCACTGGTTATGGATGGTCAAACTGGTGAAGTGCTATATAGCAAAAATAGCAATACCGCTTTACCGATTGCATCAATTACCAAACTCATGACAGCAGTAGTGATTTCAGATGCCCGATTAAACATGTCTGAAAAGATTACCTTACAACAGTCTGATTTCTCATGTTCAGGCTGTAAAAGCTCAAGTTCAACGCTGCGTGCTGGCGACAGTATGAACCGCGCAGAAGCTTTGCTATTTGCTTTGATGAAATCTGAAAACCCAGCGGCTTCGGCATTAGCACGTACTTATCCAGGTGGTCGTTCTGCATTTATTTCAGCGATGAATGCGAAAGCACGCTCATTAGGGATGAATTCGACACATTATATGGAATCGACAGGTTTGCACCCTGGTAATGTCGCTTCGGCACGTGACTTGGGGATTTTGGTGAATACCGCTTCGCAGTATGGTTTGATTCGTCAATTTTCAACCACACCAAGTTATGACTTTAATTTGGGTTACCGCGTATTGAAATCAAACAATACCAATGCGTTAGTGCGTAATGGTGGTTGGAATATTAATATTTCAAAAACAGGATTTATTAATGAAGCAGGGCGCTGTGTTGTGATGCATACCACACTGAATAACCGTCCAGCGGTGGTGGTGTTATTGGGTGCGGATTCTTCAGTGGCACGAACCAATGATGCGACTCGTTTAATGAACTGGGCGAGCCAGTTACCAAAACGTATTTAACAAGATTTCAGATTTTTCATTCTTTCAGTATTTAGATTTACTCAACGTTTAAATGCTGAAGTGAATGCAAGATATAAAAAAAGCCCTGCAAGAGCAGGGCTTTTTTTTATTCAGTCAGCATATAAATTACATATTTGACAGAATTGAATCACGAACTTGATCCATAGTTGCATCAATCGACAACATTACGGCATCTTGGCATTGCTTGATGGCAGTGTCAGGATCTTTTAAACCGTTACCTGTTACAGTACATACGATCACAGAACCTTCAGCAATTTTACCTGCTTTGATGTCACGAATCGCGCCACCGATAGAAGCTGCAGAAGCAGGTTCTACGAATACACCTTCGTACATAGATAGTAGACGCTGTGCTTCTAAGATTTCAGCATCTTGCAGTTCGTCAAACCAACCTTCTGAGTCGCGGACTACGGCTTTAGCATGGTTCCAGCTTTGTGGATTACCAATACGGATCGCAGTTGCTACAGTTTCAGGGTTTTCTACAGGTGCGCCGCGTAGGAATGGTGCCGCGCCAGCAGCTTGGTAACCCACCATTGTTGGTAGACCCGCAGGTTTTGGACCTGTGAATTGATCAGTTTCAGGATCATAAACCACTTGTACAAATTCTTCTTTAGGCTGATTCGCCACAGCTTCGGTATAACCCATCCAGTGTGCTGTGATGTTACCCGCATTACCTACAGGTAGGCAGTGGTAGTCTGGTGCACGACCTAATTCGTCAACGATTTCGTAAGCAATGGTTTTTTGACCTTGCAGACGGTATGGGTTGATTGAGTTTACAATCGTAACTGGTGCTTGATCCGCAACTTCTTTTACAAGACGCATACCGTCATCGAAGTTACCGTGGATTTGCATTGTTACTGCGCCATACATCATCGCTTGTGCCATTTTACCCATGGCAATTTTGCCTTCTGGGATGAGCACAAAGGCTTTAATGCCTGCACGTGCAGCATAAGCAGCCGCTGCAGCAGATGTATTACCTGTAGATGCACAGATAATTGCTTTAGAGCCTTCTTCCACTGCTTTTGTTACAGCCATGGTCATACCACGGTCTTTAAATGAACCAGTCGGGTTTAAGCCCTCGTACTTCACATAAATTTCAACATTTTTGCCAATAATGCGTGGAATATTCTCAAGCTTAATCAGTGGCGTATTACCTTCGCCCAAAGAAATTGCGCGAGTAGTTGCAGATACGGGTAAACGGTCGCGATAGCGGTCAACTAAACCAGTATAACGATTGGCATTAGACATGATGATGTTCCAATTGTGTGTAGAGCTTGGCGAGAGGAACTGAAATATTCCCCTCGACCCGATTAATTATCAAGCGATTCTAAACGAATTCGTACAATTTCGCCATGAATGACAGGTAATGCTTGAATTTGTTGAAGTGCTTCATCCATTTTAGATTCTTTGACTGGATCAGTCAGAATCACGATAGGAATAAGGTCTTTTAAGCGCGGCTGTTGCATGATCGCATCGATGCTAATTCCTGCACGGCTTAAAATCGTAGTGACATCAGCAAGAACGCCAGTTTGATCTTCGGCATTAATACGGATGTAGTATCCAGTGGTCATTTCTTCACGTGGAAGAATTGGTAAATCAGTTAGGGCTTCAAACGCAAGCTGTGGAATTGTGCCAGCGCCATCTTCGGTATAGGAGATGTCACGGACAATATCGACAACATCAGCAACCACCGCTGATGCGGTCGGGCCTGCACCTGCGCCTGCACCATAGTAAAGCGTTGGACCAACGGCATTGGCTTGAACCAACACAGCATTTTTAACGCCATTTACATTGGCAATCAGTTGGTCTTCAGGGATCAGCGTTGGATGTACACGAAGCTCAATGCCTGTTGCAGCACGACGTGCAATACCTAAATGTTTAATACGGAAACCAAGGTCTTCAGCATATTTGACATCTTGCGCAGTAACTTTGCTGATGCCTTCAGTGAAGACTTTGTCAAACTGGAGTGGGATACCAAAAGCAATAGAAGCCAGCAATGTTAACTTGTGCGCCGCATCGATGCCTTCGACGTCGAATGTTGGATCTGCTTCGGCATAACCGAGTTCTTGCGCTTCTTTGAGAACGTCTGCAAAGGCACGACCTTTTTCACGCATTTCAGTCAGGATAAAGTTACCAGTACCGTTAATGATACCTGCAAGCCAGTCAATTTTATTGGCTGCCAAACCCTCACGGAGGACTTTAATAATTGGGATACCACCTGCGACAGCTGCTTCATAAGCAATCTGAACGTGATGATCATCGGCCAATTTGAACAATTCATTACCGTGTTCAGCTAAAAGTGCTTTGTTGGCTGTGACTACTTGTTTGCCATGAACGATTGCTTCACGAATCACTTCATAGGCAGGGTGAATGCCGCCCATAACTTCAACCACAACGTCTACATCGGGTTGACGGACGATATCCAATAAATCAGCACTTTGCTTCACTGAAGCAGGCAGTTCTAAATCAGGACGAGGGCGACGCGTACCCACATGGGTAATTTCAATTTCACGACCGGTGCGACGTTTAATCTCAGCAGCATTTTCTTTTAGTAGTTTAAGGGCACCACCACCCACAGTACCAAGACCGAGGATTGCCAGACGAACTGGTTTCACGTCACACTCCATTTATTTCATCATTGCTTTAAGTGAGTTTAGATCATAGCTAAAAAAACGTTCGGACTCTAGGGTAGAAATCACTTTATTCCTACCCATAAAAAACATTCATTTAGCCTATAAAAATTAGTTATTTAAGCGAACTTTCAAGTTCGGAAGCCGACATGTAAGCACCGATGTGTTTGCCTTCTGCGTTATAGATCGCTGGCGTACCATTCACACCAATATTTAGACCCATTTCATACATGTTGCGCACAGGGTTTTGACATGATGCAGGCTCGATTTGCTCACCGGCAATGGCTTTATCAAATGCGGCACGACGGTCTTTGCTACACCAGATAGTTTCCATCATTGGCATGTGTTGTTCACCACGTGGCCAAGCGATATAACGGACTTCAATGCCACGGGCATTAATATCATCCATTTGTTCATGTAATTTATGGCAATAAGGACAGCTGACATCGGTAAACACATAAACTACGTGTTTGGTTTTACCTTTGGCTTTATAAATCAGTAGGTCTTCAGTTTTTAATTGATCAAATAATTTTTTGTTGGCCTCTGCTTGTAGCGTATCGCCTACATTAAAGAGTTGTTTTTCACCTAAACGAACCACGTCGCCTTGGAAAATGTATTTACCATCAGCTGTAGCATAGACCGCAGGCATGCCTTCAAAACTCACCCAAAACAAATTAGGAACTTCAGTCGCTTTCACCCCAGTGACTTTGGCCTTGATATTGGCTTTTTGCAGATTGGATTGCAAAGTATCAATTAAACGCTGCTGAGCATTACGTTCAGATAAATTCGAAGCTTCACCAGTTGCAGGCGTACTTGCCGTTAATGTCGCATCTTTCTTTTCGTCATTATTTGAATTAGAACAAGCCACTAACGCCATACTGGCAACAAGTGTCGATGCGAGAAAAATTTTTGAACGGGTAAATAACATAAACAACCCTTTTCTTTTAGCTTTATCAAACAGGTGAGTAAGCATAGCAAAAAATATCGGGCACGATAGAACTTCTTGGTCTGATATTTCCTGCCGTTAAGCTCTCGGATGATAGTCTGCATGTAATTTTTGCATACGAACCTGCGCGACATGGGTATAAATTTGCGTGGTAGACAAGTCACTGTGGCCGAGCAGCATCTGCACGACACGTAAGTCGGCACCGTGGTTGAGCAAATGCGTGGCAAAGGCGTGGCGTAAGGTATGTGGTGATAATTCGGCTTGAATGCCTGCAATGAGCGCATAGCGTTTAATCGCGTACCAAAAGTTTTGGCGACTCATCATTCCACCAAGTTGAGTGAGAAATAAAGCATCGGTTGCACTTTTGTATAAAACGGGACGTGCTTCAGCTAAATACTTCTCGATCCATTCCACCGCCATTTGTCCTAAAGGGACTAAGCGTTCTTTATTGCCTTTACCGGTAATTCGTAAATAGCCTTGTTTAAGATTGATCAGTTCTAATCTTAAATTTAATAACTCAGAGACACGTAAACCACAGGCATACAGCACTTCGAGCATGGCACGATCACGTAGACCCAATGCGGTGTTGAGGTCTGGGGCATTAATCAGGGCTTCAACATCTGCTTCAGATAAATCCTTTGGTAGGGCACGACCCAATTTGGGTGTTTTATGGATTGCAACAGGATTGTCACTGCGTATTTTTTGTTCACGCAAGAACTTGAAAAATGAACGCAGTGCAGAAAGTGAGCGGGCGATCGAGCGAGGGCTTTTTCCTTGTTTAGTCAGGCTAAGCAAGACATCTGAAATGTCGTCACTGCTCCAATCAGTCATGACATGCGTATGACACTCACTGCATTGAATTAAATCAGATAAATATGCATTGCGAGTGTGTGGGCTGACGGTTTGAGCAATTAAATCATCACGATATCCGTGTAAAAAACTGAGTGTTTCTGGAATTTGGACTGGGGTCGGGATTCGTGGTTTTTTATTTAACATGTGCCGCTCATTTTTGAAATTAAACCAAGAAATCACAATGGTTTAATGCAATGTAATTTAAAAAAATAGTCGTGTCGATGCTAGATTGCTAAATGAGAATTGAAATCGAATCCGATTTGTTAATTATTCTCATTTGTTTGTATAATGTTCAAAATTTTTTAGGGTTAGTTGCGTGCGATTATCTGATTTGAAAGTGAAACAAAGCGCAGTCATTCATAAGGTACATCGTAACCAGAATGGCAACAATGCTCCGGCTGATTTAGTCGCTAGCCGTTTAGAGACTTTGGGTTTTGTTCCCGGAACAAAAGTACAGGTGATTACCAAAGGTATTTTTGGTGGTGATCCGATTTTAATTCAAGTTGGGTTTACTCGTTTCGCACTGCGAAAAGTAGAAGCTGAAAAAGTGGAAATAGCAATGGAAGGGGCATCAGCATGAGTGATGCGTTACGTATTGCCCTCGTTGGTAATCCAAATTGTGGTAAAACTTCATTATTCAATCATTTAACGGGCACACGTCAGAAAGTTGCGAACTATGCTGGGGTAACGGTTGAGCGTAAAGTTGGTCAATTTACTTTGCCATCGGGTAAATCTGTTCGAGTTTTGGATTTGCCGGGGACATATAGCTTAGAAGCGACGAGTCCTGATGAAGCGATTACGCGTGATGTCGTGCAAGGTAAAATTGCAGAAGAAGGCCATCAAGATGTTTTTTTATGTGTCGTTGATGCGACAAACTTAAAATTGCACCTCGGTTTGGTCATGGAAATGATCGATTTGGGTCGACCAATTTTACTTGTCCTCAATATGATGGATGAAGCACGCCGTCGTGGCATGCAAATCAATACCCAAAAGCTGTCTCAGCGTTTGGGTGTGCCTGTCGTAGAAACCGTTGCTGTGCGTAATGCGGGTATTGAAAACTTAATGGGTGCTTTGGATGCTGAAGGTTTCAGAAAACCAGATGCGTCATTAAGTGATACCAATCTTTCTGGGACTAACCACGAAAAAATTGAACAAATTTTAAAAGACGTGGTGGTGTTTGTTGATCATGAAGATAAACGCTCAGACTTCCTCGATAAAATTTTTCTACATCCAGTCTTTGGTTTAATTACCTTAGCGGTGATGATGTTTATTATCTTCCAAGCGGTGTTTGCATGGGCTGCGCCGTTTATGGACGGTATTGAAACCTTCTTCGGTTGGTTCGGTGAATTGGTTGGTGAACACATTTCACATCCACTACTGAACAGCTTGGTGGTTGATGGGATCATTGCGGGTGCAGGTGGTGTGGTGGTGTTCTTGCCGCAGATTTTAATTTTATTCTTCTTTATTTTGGTTTTAGAAGAATCAGGTTATTTACCACGTGCAGCGTTCTTACTAGATAAGCTGATGTTTAAAGCGGGTCTGAGTGGTCGTGCTTTTATTCCTCTGTTATCGAGCTTTGCCTGTGCTGTACCGGGCATTATGGCAACTCGGAGTATTCAAGATCCTCGAGATCGTCTAGTAACGATTTTAGTTGCGCCGTTGATGACGTGTTCGGCACGTTTACCGGTTTATGCTTTGTTGATCTCGGCATTTATTCCAGAGCAAATAGTCTGGGGCGTCTTTAACTTACAAGGCTTGGTACTATTTGCATTATATGCAGCAGGGATTGTGAGTGCCTTAATTGTGGCAACAGTCCTGAAATTCTTCCAAAAAGATAAATCACAGCATGCCTTATTGATGGAACTTCCAAGCTACCGTTTCCCAGATATTAAGAGTGTTTGGATTGGTTTACTGGACCGTGCCAAGATTTTCTTGAAACGTGTCGGTGGCATCATTTTCGCTTTATCGATTTTGTTATGGTTCTTGTGTACTTTCCCGCAACCGCCAGAAGGCGCAACCTTGCCGGATATTGATTATTCATTGGCAGGTATGCTTGGGCATGTATTACAACCGATTTTTGCACCATTAGGGTTTAACTGGCAGATCTGTATTGCCTTAATTCCAGCGATGGCGGCACGTGAAGTCGTTGTGGCGGCATTGGGTACGGTGTATGCCTTGTCTGCAACAGATGACGATGCCATGTCTCAAGGCCTGGCAAATTTAATTAGTAGTGATGGGTCATTGGGTTGGTCATTGGCAACCGGTTTATCATTATTGGTGTGGTTTATTTATGCGCCACATTGCTTGGCGACACTGGCGACAGTTAAACGTGAAACTGGCTCCTTGAAAACGGTGAGTTTCATGACCATCTATTTATTTGGTTTGGCTTATTTAATGGCATTCATCACGTATCAATTTGCAACACGCTATTTTGGATTCTGAATTGTGAATGGCAAAAGCTGAACAAAGGAGAGAGACATGCTTGAATCAATAATTATTGCGGTATTGGTGATTTGGAGTGCTGTCGTGGTGTTTAAGAAGGTATTTCCAAAAACATCGAACTCAGTCTTCACAACTTTATCTGAGCACTGTGCAAACCGTGGTTGGAACAGTCTAGCCAAATGGTTAAAGCCAAAAATGGCAGCAGGCTGTGCAGGCGGTTGTGGATGTTCAGCTTCGGATAATTCATCTGCAAAAAAAGCTGAAGTACAAGCGGTGAAGTGGAAATAAGCTCACCGCCCGTTGCGTGAAGAAACCGCCCGAGATGGGCGGTTTTTTACGAGCGGACACAAAAAAACTGCGAGAAAGTGAAAACATAAAAAGCATTCAAAACAGCAAAGTGCTAACATTTTGTCAGATTTAAAAACCGACCAAAAAATGGGGCGAAAATGTTAATACAGCGTGGTGGATTGAAGGTTGTTGCCGGATTAGGGATTTCTGGTGTTTCCGCAGTGAATTTCTTACATAGCCATGGCTACCGCGTTGCAGTCACCGATTCACGAGCAGTCCCACCGGGTCATGATCAAATTCCAAGTGATGTACAAACCAGTTTTGGTCAGTTGGATCAAGATTTATTACTCCAAGCAGAAGAAATTATTATCAGCCCGGGGCTAGATCCAAAATTACCGCAAATTCAGGCGGCCATTGCAGCCAACATTCCTGTGGTTTCAGAAATTCAAATTTTACGTCGTGCGACGGATAAGCCAATTGTCGCGATTACAGGTTCGAATGCGAAAAGTACCGTAACGACTTTATTTGGTCTTATGGCAGCAGATGCAGGCAAAAAAGTGGCAGTGGGTGGCAACCTGGGTCGACCGGCTTTGGATCTCACCAAAGATGATCCTGAGCTTTATGTTTTAGAGCTTTCAAGTTTTCAATTAGAAACCACGTCGAACTTGGCAGCAGAGGTTGCTGTTGTGTTGAACATGAGCGAAGACCATTTGGACCGTCATGGCGATATGATGGGCTATCACACTGCGAAGCATCGTATTTTCCAAGCGGTGAAAAAAGTGGTGTATAACCGTGATGATTCATTAACACGTCCATTGGTTCCAGATATTACTCCAATGCAAAGCTTTGGCCTAAATGCTCCAGATATGAATCAGTTTGGTATTTTACGCGATACTGATGGCACAATTTGGTTGGCACGTGGTCGTGAGCGTTTACTGAAAAGTGCAGACATGTATATTCAAGGGACACATAATGTGGCAAACGCCTTGGCATGTTTGGCTTTGGGTGAAGCGATTGGTTTGCCACTCGAAGGCATGTTGGAAACTTTGAAAACCTTTAAAGGTTTAGAGCACCGCTGTGAATTTGTCAAAGAAGTGCATGGTGTTCGTTATTATAACGACTCTAAAGGCACCAATATTGGTGCGACTTTAGCTGCGATTGATGGTCTAGGTGCCGCGATTGAAGCCAAAGGCGGTAAAGTGGCGATTATTTTAGGTGGTCAAGGCAAAGGGCAGGACTTTACTGCGCTGCGTGATTCACTTTCAAAATATGCCAAAGTTGCGGTGTTGATTGGTGAAGATCGTCCAATTATTGAAAAAGCGATTGAAGGGACAACCACGCTGATTCATGCTGAAAGTTTGAAACAAGCGGTTGAGCTGTGCCAACAAAATGCGGTAGCCAATGATGTGGTGTTATTGTCTCCAGCGTGCGCAAGTTTTGATATGTTTAAAGGTTACAGTGAGCGTGGACACCAATTTGTTGATTGTGTGAATGCACTCGTTTAAAAGAACGATAAGGAAAGTTGTATGGCTGGGTTAGCTCAGACGACCATAAATAGAATAAATGAAGTTGTAGAGCGTTGGATTCCTCGGTTACCTGCCGAGGTCAACGTGCGCAATGTTTTAATGTTCTGTGTTTTGGCATTGTTGTGTATTGGGTCGATCATGGTGGCATCTGCTTCGATGCCTTATGCAGAGCGCATGCATGAAAATGCCTTCCATTACATTTCACGACACGGGATTTCGATTGCCGCTGCCGCCATGGCTGCGTATATCGCCTATAAAGTGCCGTTAAATGTGTGGTTTAACAACACCTTCTTTTTATGGATTGTGACCATTGTCCTGTTAGCTGCCGTTTTGGCGGTAGGTACTGAAGTCAATGGTTCTAAGCGTTGGATTCGGATCGCAGGTTTTACCTTACAGGCTTCGGAAGTCGCCAAAGTCATGATGGCGATATTTACCGCAGACTATGTGGTACGGCGTGCCGAAGAAGTCCGCAATAACATCAAGGGCTTGGTACGTTTGGCAGTGATTATGGCTGCAACTGTCGGTTTGGTCATGGCTGAGCCCGATTTAGGGGCGACGGTGGTGATTGCCTTAACCATGCTAGGGGTATTCTTCCTCGCAGGAGCACCGTTGATTCAGTTCGCAATTGCCTTTGGTGCGATCATCATGGCCTTTGTGTTCTTGATTTTATTTGAACCTTATCGTTTAGAACGTTTGATGTCCTTCTCAAATCCATGGAATGATCCATTAGGCGCAGGCTACCAGTTGTCGAATGCATTAATGGCTTTTGGTCGCGGTGAATGGTTTGGTGTCGGCTTGGGTCATAGTATTCAAAAAATGTCGTATTTACCTGAGGCTCATACTGACTTCATGTTGGCGGTTTTGGGCGAAGAATTTGGCTTCTTTGGGATTTTGACCGTATTGACGCTGTCATTTGTGATGTTGATCTGCTGTATTCGCATTGGTCATCGTGCTTTACGTCATCAATACTTACGTGCAGGCTACTTGGCTTATGGCATTAGTATTATCTTCTTGCTGCAAATTTTGGTGAATGCCGGCATGAACATGGGCATGCTTCCTACCAAGGGTTTGACCTTACCGTTTATTAGTTATGGAGGGTCTTCTCTGATTATCTGTGCGGTTATGGTGAGTCTGATCTTAAAGATCGATGCGACGACCAAAGAAGTGAACCCAAGTAAAGAAGAATCAAGCTTCTAAATTCGTATCTCGTTGCGGATCGGGAGATGCATGGTGCAGTACACTCGCCGGCATCTCCGTTCCACAATGGAGACATTTGACCAAGCTCGCCTTGGCTTTAGATAGTGGAATCAATGGAATAAAAAATAAAGAAAAATAATTACGTTGCTGTTTCAACTCATACTGAGTTCTGCTGCGGCAGACAGGGCAAGTAAATTGGCTCTTTTCAATGACTTTGGTTTTCGGACCAACTCCAAAAATAAAAAACATTAGGCTCTCCAATGGTCAATTGATCACTTTATTAAAGCATAATTCAATTGAATATCGAGTGATTGGCTCAGATAGGGATGTGGGTTTATTGATAGATTTGAGGCAATGCTGTGCCATGGGGAATTTGTTGAATATCCCACTGCGCAATCGCCTGTTGTAGCATAATGCGCGGCGTGTCTAAGTCGACTGGCGGTTGATGTAGGGCCTGCAATGCTTGTTGCAATAAAGGTGCTGCTTGGTTTAAATCAAGAGCTTGAGCCATATTCTGTTTTGACAGTTTTTGTCCCTGATTATTCATTGCCAATGGCAAGTGCATGTATTCAAGGCGTGGATAACCCAAAACCTGTCCGAGCCAAATTTGACGTTCGGTATTGTCCAAAAGATCAGCTCCACGTACGACATGGGTCATCCCTTGTAGGTAGTCATCCACCACGACAGCAAGTTGATAATTGATAATGCCATCACGGCGTTTTAAGACGAAGTCGCCCAAATCTTGTTGCAGATTGGAGCAATGCGTCCCTTGTAAGCGGTCGGTAAAACAAATGTTCTGTGCATCGACTTTGATTCGAATGGCCTGATCCTGAAGGGGAAGGCCAAGATTACGACATGTGCCTTGATAGATATGATTTGAACCAAGCATTTTTCGGGTGCATTGACAGGCATAGATCAAGTCTTGGGAATACAAATGTGCAATGACTTGCTCATAGATTTCGAGGCGGTCTTTTTGGAAAATGATCTCGGTATCTGGTTCGAATTGAAATGCATCAATACAACGTAAGATGTGTTCTTCGCTGCCGGGGAATATACGTGGAATGTCGGTATCTTCGATACGAACGACCCATTGCCCCTGATGGGCACGGGCATCGCAGTAGCTTGCGACTGCTGTAATTAAAGAGCCAAAATGCAAAGGGCCGGTTGGCGATGGCGCAAACCGACCCACGTAATGCTCTGCAACTTTCCCTCCCTTTTTTAAAGGGAGGGCTAGAGAGGAATTACTCAACACAGAATTAACCGTTATTTTGCTTCTCTTTGATCTCTGCAAGTGTTTTGCAGTCGATACATAAAGTTGCTGTTGGACGTGCTTCTAGGCGACGTAAGCCAATTTCGATACCACACGTTTCACAGAAACCGTAGTCATCATTTTTGATCGCTTCAATTGATTGTTCAATTTTACGGATCAGTTTACGTTCACGGTCACGTGTACGAAGTTCAATCGCAAATTCTTCTTCTTGCGTTGCACGGTCGTTCACATCTGGAAGCGCAGTATTTTCGTCTTGCATGGTATTCAAAGTACGGTCTACTTCAGACATTAACTCAGCTTTCCACGCCAATAAGATGTGACGGAAATGCTCAAGTTGCCCTTCAGACATGTATTCTTCATTCTTTTTAGGCTGATAAGGTTCAATACCAAATAAGCTTGCAGTAGAACCACCTTCAGTCGCCTTTGGCTTTGATTTGCGCACGCGTTTGGTAGACTTTTCGTCTACTACATCAGTTTGTTCGTCTAAGACTTGATTTTGGTTGTCATTCGCCATGTAGGGCATTCCTCATCATATGCATATATCTATACGCAAAAAATATGGTGATATGCAAGTTTTTTATCCACCCAACACAGAGTTTCCTTCTGTGGGGGTCGTCATCATATAGACTTTTTCTGCTTATTGATAGTCTTTGATGTTTGGATTCTAACTATCACTTTTCCTTTAGAAGCCATAAAGTAAAGCAAAAAAATCAAATTGAAAAGTTAATAACCTGAAATTTCAACATTAATTTGAGGTTGTTTCAATTTGACCCGAACAACTTCAGTTTTAAATTCACCATTATCATTCAGATAGAGTGCACGATACCCTGGTAAAGCCTCATCTAAGGCAAAATTTTCACTATGCGGTTTGAACTGAACACTGGTCGAAGGCGTCGATAAAAACTGAATATTGCGCCATTGATTAGACGAGTCTTGATGTACGTGTCCGCATAGTACAATTTTGACATTGTCATGGCGTGAAAGCACATCTATGAGATGTTCAGCGTTCTTTAGTTTATGCTGATCTATCCAATGCGATTGCATGGCAAAAGGGTGGTGGTGGCATGCCACAATGATGTGTTGCTGTGAGTGTGCTGTGAGTAACTGATCTAATTGTTCCAACTGCTGTTGTGATACCCAACCATCCACTTTTCCTTTAACCGCACTGTTCAGTAAAATCAGACACCAATTGCCTAATGCGATGCAGTGAGCACGATCTTCCTGTTGATGAAATGGGAAGCAAGACGCTTCGTCATGGTTCCCTGGAATCTGATAAAACGGAAACGGCTGCTGTTGCATATATTCGAGATAACGCGCATAGGTACGCTCTACCGGCACTTGTGCAAGATCGCCAGTATGGACAAGCGTATCGATGTGATGATGGTTCAACTGAATTTGTTGAATCACATCGTGAAAACTCTGCTCTGGATTCATGCGGACAAATTCAAGATCTTCCTGATCCATTAAATGTGTGTCCGAGATCTGGATCAGTGTCCAGTCGTATTGTGGTGTATCCCTTAAAGTCATGTCCTTCCCCTTAGACATTCCTTGTAGTATGTATTTGTTGTTGTAACCATTGCAAGGCCATAATGACAGGTGCGTTTTTTAGCCGACCATTGGTTAATAATTCAGGAATATCAGCATAGTTTAAGATATGCAATTGAATATTTTCTCCTTCATCAGGCATGCCAAAGACTCCTCCATGTTCGGGAAGTTCAGATTCAGCACTATAAAGGTGGAATAATTCCGCGCAGGCACCCGCAGAGGGATAAAAACTAAATAAATGCTGTAGTGCATCTAATTCACAGCCTGATTCTTCCAAACTTTCACGGCGGATGCAGCTTTCAGCAGATTCATCACCATCGAGCACGCCGGCAATAATCTCTAGTTGCCATGGCGAAGTTTCATCATCAATCGCCCCAATGCGGAATTGTTCAATTAAGGCAAATTTTTGTTGTTGATGACTATAGATCAGCACACCTGCTGCTTCAGGACGATGAATCAATTCACGCTGAATGGTTGGAATCATGCTGTCTTGATGGAATAAGCGGTGTCGAAGCTGAACTTTTTCAACTTGAATAAAGCCTTTATAAAGATGTTCACGCCCTTCAATGCTGTAATCTTTTTTGTTATATGTGGCCTGTTTAATAATATTCATAAGCGCTAATTAGGATGAAATCTTCCATTTCATCCTAACCGAGATTTTGTTGAATACAAAAGATTTTTTTTAAGCTTTACACTTTATGGTACAACTTTTGACCATGTTCATGATAGGCCGCTTTCATGCTTTGTAAACCTGTCTCAATTTCAGGATTAGATTCTGAAGAAAGCTGCATATCTTGCTGATTTTTTGCATAATCTCTCACATTTTGTGTGATTTTCATCGAGCAAAATTTAGGTCCACACATGGAACAAAAATGGGCCGATTTATGTGCTTCTCTCGGCATAGTTTCATCATGCATGCTGCGTGCTGTATCAGGGTCTAAGCTCAGATTAAATTGGTCTTCCCAGCGGAATTCAAAGCGTGCTTTCGACAATGCATTATCACGGGCCTGCGCACCGGGATGACCTTTGGCAAGGTCTGCGGCATGGGCTGCAATTTTGTAGGTGATAATGCCATCTTTGACGTCTTTTTTATCTGGTAGACCAAGGTGCTCTTTCGGGGTCACATAACACAGCATCGCGGTGCCGTACCAACCAATCATTGCCGCACCAATCGCAGAGGTAATGTGGTCATAGCCCGGGGCAATATCGGTGGTGAGCGGCCCAAGGGTATAAAAAGGTGCTTCTTTGCAAACCTCGAGTTGTAGATCCATATTTTCTTTGATCATGTGCATTGGGACATGGCCTGGGCCTTCAATCATGACTTGTACATCATGTTCCCATGCCCGGTGAGTCAATTCACCTAAGGTGCGTAATTCACTAAATTGAGCTTCATCGTTAGCATCTTGAATACACCCCGGACGTAAACCATCACCTAAACTGAATGACACATCATAGGCTTTCATGATTTCGCAGATTTCATCAAAATGCGTATACAGGAAGTTTTCTTCATGATGCGCTAAGCACCACTGCGCCATGATGGATCCGCCACGTGACACAATACCTGTTAAACGGTTGGCGGTGAGTGGAACATAACGAAGCAGTACGCCTGCGTGAATCGTAAAATAATCGACACCTTGCTCGGCTTGTTCAATCAGTGTGTCTTTGAAAATTTCCCAGGTTAAGTCCTCTGCGACACCATCAACTTTTTCTAAAGCTTGGTAAATCGGCACGGTGCCAATCGGTACAGGGGAGTTGCGAATAATCCATTCGCGGGTCTCATGGATATTTTTACCTGTCGATAAATCCATGATGGTGTCAGCACCCCAACGAGTTGCCCAAGTCATTTTTGCCACTTCTTCATCGATGCTTGAACCAAGTGCTGAGTTACCAATGTTGGCATTGATTTTCACCAAGAAGTTACGACCAATAATCATCGGTTCACATTCAGGGTGGTTAATGTTGGCAGGGATAATGGCACGACCTTCAGCCACTTCTTGACGTACAAATTCTGGGGTGATTTCAGTTAAATTGCGTGCGCCAAAATTTTGACCGGCATGTTGGCGCATATCAACACCTTCATGTTGGCGCTGATTTTCACGAATCGCAATGTATTCCATTTCAGGAGTGATGATGCCTTGTTTGGCATAGTGCATTTGAGAGACATTGTGTCCACGACGAGCGCGACGGGGTTTTGAAATATGCGCAAAACGAATCTCTGCAGTACGAATATCTCGAAGACGCTCTTGTCCAAATTTTGAAGTTAAGGTATCGAGTATTTCCGTATCATTTCGAGACTCGATCCAAGATTCACGGACATTGGGTAGACCTTGATTCAGGTCAATTTGAATATTGGGGTCTGTATAAGCACCAGAGGTGTCATAAACCATGATCGGCAGATTTTTTTCTCCACCCAGACCTGTAGGCGTATCTGTAAGGCTAATTTCACGCATTGGTACGCGAATATCTGGACGTGAGCCTTGGATATAGACTTTCTTTGACGCGGGGAGAATACGAGTGAGATCTTTAGCATCTTGTTCATGTTGAGCAGCGCGATCTGAAGCGGTGAGATTCGTTAATTGGTTCATTGCGATGATCCTTATGAATGACATCAACGAATCAAGCACGACCAAAAACGTGGCAGTTTATCTGATGGATTCACCTGAAAATAAAGGCGTAAAACCAAGAGATAAGAAGGGCTTAAGTTTTTAGATGGCTTGATTCCTACGCAGGTATTAACCTGATCAGGTTCAACGGTACTCATCCTTAAATTTAGCGAACTAAATTTAGATGATCTCAGCAGGAAATTACCTGCGCTCCGTCAAGCTTTGTGCGGATATTAGCATGAAGGCTGTTTTAAAACAGTGTTATTTTTCATCGATTTTGCAGTGCAGAATTTTGGCTAGGCACATGTGCAATTGAACTTGCATTGGCTAAGTAGAGGACTGATTTACACAGATGGCGTCACTAAAACAGTCTTTCTTATAATGCGGATCAGGATTGCGGACACCAATTAAATTCAACAGCTGCGCTTCTGATCGCTGATTAGATGCAGCAGTATTTTGATCTAATAATTTTAAAAATAAACGCGCCTGATCTGCCAATTTGGAGTTTTTTAATTGAGCCAAGCGTTCAATTTCTTCTAAAGAACTGGCTTGAATACTGAGGCGGTCTGAAAAGTCATTGGAAACTGGACTATGTGCCGAACCAATAAATAACAACTGGCTATATTGATATAGTAATTGTTGTGCATCTTTTTTGTAGGGGCTATCTGGATATTGTTTGAGATAGTCTTCCCAAAAAATTGCACGTGTCGCAATCTCTTGTGGCTCAATGGCTAAACTTTGTTGCAGCAAGGCAGGTTGTGCATTTTGTTCAGCCAGTTTTTCAATAAAGACTTGCTCAGATTCTTCCATATAAGGCGCAAAAATTTTGGCTAAATATTCAGGACTGCGGCGATAGCGTAATTGTCCTTCACCTGCATCGAACAACTCCACATAAGCTTGGCCTTTATGTTTCAGTAAATACTGATCTCGGGCAGTGAGCTGCTCATAATGATTTTGTTGAATGGTAGGATGCTGAGCCATATCAAAGGCAAATTGTTCGAACGCCATTTGCTGTTGAGCTGTACGTTCAACATGTAAAAAGTTACGATACATTTGATTGGACAAACGCAGTAATTTTTTTTGTTCGTCCGCTTTTAATAGCGGTAAGCAGACTTTGAGATCTTGGTTGATTTGTTCTAAAGCGAAAGTTGTGCGTTGATCGTCTATTTCCAGCATGTTTTTTTCAAGTTTTTTGCACAGCAAAGACAAATCGACTGCTTCTTTTTGAACAGTCTTATTGTTGGGAAACTCTGGTGCAGGTTGAGGTTCAGGCTGTTGTTGGCATCCATTCAACATACTGAAACATAAAAACATTGCACTAAACTTTGCAGGCAGCTGAAAAAATTTTGACACAGGAACTCGATGCGCTATAGAAGTGGTATTGTCCGATGGAATGTCGACTATTTTATAGATGAAACACGTGCAATATGTGTACTATTGTACAGTTCTTTGTTATAGCGTTGTGAGTAGTGTCCGAAAACGACTGAAATTATCCGGTTTTGTCGCATTTGATATAAAAAATTAATAAAAATCATACGGAAATTTGCAAGGATATGATTAGTATTTGCTTAGTTTTAGGCTTGAATATTCAATCTCGGGTATTTGAATATTAGGAATTTACAAAAAAAATGAACAAAAAAGTTGTGGTGGGTCTTTGTTTACTTTTCACGAGTCAGTGGGCGTGTGCGCTAGATCTTGTGCAAGCTTATGAACGTGCAAAACAAGAAGACCCCAATTGGCAAGCCAATAAACTACAATATGAAGCGGATAAATTGAATTTGGGGATTGCCAATGGGAACTTACTCCCGACGGTAACAATCTCCGGAAATGTGACCCGAAAAAATCAAAATTCCAACCAAAGTGGCGCTCAAGCCGGGCTGATCATGCCAGACAGCACCACAACAAGACAAATTGCGCTTACTGCCCGTCAGCCCATTTTTCGTTGGGATGCATGGGAAGGGCTGAAGCAAGTCAAGACCTCGATTAATTTAAGTGAAATCAATCTGCGGATTCAAAAACAAGATCATATTTTAAATGTATCCGAAGCTTATTTTAATGTCCTACGTCAGCAAGCATTGACGGTTGCCAACTTACAAGAAGAACAGGCGCTATCTGAACAGCTGCGCATGATGAATGCTAAATTAAAAGAAGGTTTGGTGGCAAAAAGTGATGTCAGCGAAGCCAATGCTCAATATCAAAATGCTCGGGCCAACCGTATGGCGACCAATGTTCAATTGGTTTTGGCGCAGGAACAATTACAACAGTTGATTGGGCCATATCGAGAAAATTTGGCGGTGTTACGTGAAGATTTTCATTTTGAAAAACCGATTCCAAACAATGTACAAGCGTGGGAAGAACTGGCTCAGGAGCAGAACCTAGGCATTTTACAAGCGCGTATGCAACAACGTTATGCGGAAGATGGCAAACGCGTCGAAAAAGCTGCCTTATATCCTCAGATTGAAGCGGTAGGGACCTATGGTTATAACAAGCAAAGTCCACAATCCATCATGTCGCAAGATGGTCAATTTGATCAGGTGGGGATTGAAATGAACTGGAATGTGTTTAATGGCGGACGGACACAGAAATCCATTAAGCAAGCAGCGATCAATGTTGAAAAAAGCCAAGCACAGGTGGATGCAGCAATTCGAAAAGCACAAACCGATGTAAAAAAATCTTATATGCAAGTCGAAACGGATCAAAGTAAATTACAGGCACGTAAAGCCGCGATGGATTCTTCCGCGCAAGTGTCTTTAGCATCACAAGCCCAGTATCAGGAAGGTCTGAAAACTATGGTTGATGTGCTACTGGCACAGCGTAATGCCTTTTCAGCCCGTCAAGATTATTTAAATTCCAAGTACGATTATTTAATACATGTATTACAACTCAAAGCCTCCGTTGGGAAATTAACGGAAGCTGATTTAGTGGAAATGAATGCATGGTTGGTCGATCAGAAAAATCAGCCATCGATCCTACTAAAGAAATAATCCATGGTCATAAAAGTTTCACAATCAATATGCTTTAATATGGCACTAAAATCTGCCGATTCACGTTGTAGTGGAGACTCGCTTTGCCTAATAATCCTGTTTTAAACCATCATATTTCTTCGCAATTCAATGAAGAGTTGCAGGATGTGCATACCAAATTTATGACCATGGGTGGTTTAGTGGAGCAGCAGGTTGCAAATGCCATTCATGCCTTATTGGATACGGATGCAACAATGGCGATTGATGTTCAATTTCAAGACAATACGGTGAACCGTATGGAAACTGAAATTGATGAAGCGCTTACCCTAATTTTGGCGCGTCGTCATCCTGCTGCAATTGATCTACGCATGGTGATTGCGATGTCGAAAGCCAACACCGATTTAGAACGGATTGGTGATGAAGCGGCAAAAATTGCCCGTATTGCACAAAGCTTGTGTGAAGAGGGGGGTTCACCGCGTGGCTATATGGAAACACGTCATATTGGCAACCAAGTCCGCGTGATGATTCATGATGCGCTCGATGCCTTTGCACGTTTGGATGTAGATCAGGCTTTACGTGTCCTTTTGGCCGATGCTGATATTGACCGCGAGTATCAATCGGCAACCCGTACCCTCATGACGTATATGATAGAAGATCCACGCCATATTACTCGGGTGATGAATGTACTTTGGGTGCTGCGTTCACTTGAACGTATTGGTGACCATGCTCGAAATATCTCTGAACAGGTGATTTATATGGTGAAAGGTCTAGATGTCCGTCACACCAGTGTTGAAGAAATTGAGCAAAAAGTTCAGCGTTAATTGAATAAAACAAATATGAACGAAGCCCATCAAACGATGGGCTTTTTTCGGTCTAAAATTAACTATGTGTTTCTTCGTCTTCCTCAAAAGTCCGGGCAATTTTGTCAATATTTAAACTTTTCGCCATCGCATCGAAGATTTGCTTATAGGCACCTTCTTGATGGTACAAATCATGATGCTCCCCGTGTTCTACGATTTGTCCGTCTTTCATCACATAGGTGTAATCGGCATCGATAATTTGCGACAAACTATGTGAAATCATGATGACGGTACGCCCTTGTTTAATTTGATCCAGACTATTTTTAATTTGTTCAGCAGCGATCGCGTCTAAACTAGCCGTCGGTTCGTCCAAGAAAATAATCGGTGGATTTTTCAGGAACATACGTGCCAAGGCAATGCGCTGTTGTTGTCCACCCGAAAGCAGTAGGGCATCGGCTTCATAGGCATGTGGAAGTTTTAAGATCTGATCATGGATCGAGGCTTTTCGTGCTGCATCAAAGACTTCTTGCTCTGTGGCTGTACTTTTGCCATAGCGAATATTTTCAAAAATTGAACCTGGGAAAATATGATTTTTTTGTAAAACCAAACCAATATTTTCACGTAAATACTGCGTATCAATTTGTTCTAGGTCGATGCCATCGAGTTTGATATTGCCCGCTTGAGGATGATAAAACTTATCTAATAAGCTAATTAATGTCGATTTACCAGCGCCAGATAAACCAACCAATGCGGTGATTTTATTCGGTTGGATGGTCATGTTGATGCGGTGCAATGCCTGAAAACCATTGGGATAGCTAAAGTCGACATTGCTCAATTCAAATTGACCTTGAATCGTAGGTTGGGCAGTGCCACTGGTTTCAATTTCATGATCCGCTTCTAAGATATTAAAGAAGCTTTCCGAATAAATCATCGCAGAGTTAATTTCATCATAGATACGATGCAGCGAGCGAATCGGGGCAGAGACGTTATTAAATAACAACACGTGATACATAATCATCCCGATACTCATTTGCCCATCCAAAACAAAATAGGCTGTCAGAATGATGATCAGTACCACACCGACCTGTTCGATAAAGGTTTTGAGTCCGTCAAAGATATAACTGGTTTGCCGTGTCTGCATTTGGTTTTCAGTCAGCGACTTTTGCAGATTTAATTGTTTTTTCGATTCGACGGCTTCTTTGTTAAAAGATTTAATGACCGTTATCGAATTGATAATACTCAGAATACCCTGATTTTTCTTTTCAAAATTATCGCGTAGGGCACGGCGTTTGCCTGCCAGTTTTTGTGATTGTTTGAAGGTCAGCCAAAAATAAATCGGCACGATAATTGTGGCCACCACACCAACCCAAACATTGGCATAATACATTAGACTTCCGTCATAAATCAAAAAACGTACAATTTATTTGATCTTAAATTAATCAGCAAAATTATTTAATTCAAGGGATAATTCTTGGATGAAATTCAAAGATATTCAAAAATTATCAGACGTTAAA
>NZ_VOYN01000015.1:0-73211 GCF_013420275.1 Acinetobacter sp. YH01020 | reverse complement strand
AGTCGATTATTTCTTCTACTCTTCTATTCATTTCATTAATCTTGGTTTCACTACACCAGATAAGTTGGGCAAAAAATATAACTCTGTATACTGGCTCACCGTATCATATTGACCAAAATCATATCCTCTACTTCAATATTTCCACTATGCCCGAAGGCATCATTGCTGCGCAGATTGACCTAAATCAAATTTTTCCAAATATAAATACTAACGTGCTAAAGGGCAAAAATTATGATTTCAATAATAATCAAATTGAAATCATTAGTTATCAAGGCTTACCAATAGTCATTAATTTCTCAGTCAATACTAAAAACAAGAATATTGAAAATTCAACCTATTTTTCTATTTCTAAAGAACATAAAAATTCTTTATCAAAACCAATCAATATTAAATCTCACCCTATTTCCATGGAAAAATTAAATCATTTTGAACAGATTTTTTATAAAGATAATTCTCATTTATTGAAAAAGAATTTAGCTGATGAGCCATATTTAATAAATCTATTCATGTTCCATGCAGCAATAAATGATTTTGATGATATGAATGATTTTTTCCAAAATGCGATAAAGAACCTGACACAGAAAAATGATATTGATAATTATGAAAAAGCCAAAAATTTGTATCTTGAATATTTAAATTTTGGTGAAAACAATGAATTTTATGATACCACCTTAATTATGGCGGCAATCGAGCAGACAGATATTTCTTTCATCAAAAAAATGAAGCTGAGAAAAATAAATGAACTTGTAGTAGATGAAGTTGAACCACAAACATATTATTTCACTAGATGCTCCCCATTAGGTAAAGCTATTCGCCTAAATCTATATCAGATAATTTCTTATTTACTTGAAAAAGGCGCTTCAACCGAAATCGTGTGTATTTCTAAATTTAATGAAGAACAATCAGCATTAGCTCTTGCAGAACATTATAAAAATAAAAAAGTTATTAAATTAATTAATTCAACTTTGAAGCCCAAATAGGACTTGTAATGAATTAAGAGATCTTCTTTATATAAAGTCTTTCCAGTTCAAATCAGTGCCATTTAAGGCTATAATTGCTTTAAATTTTTGTATATTTCCCGTTTTTTCATTATGAGCAAACACGATTCTTCGCTTTCAAAAGATCAGTACAACCTACTGAAATCTTTTAAAAAGCAAATTACGAATCCACATTCCTCAACGATTGCTAAACAGCCTGAGCCAACGCCAAAGACTGTTGAACAAGAGCAGGAAGAAGACTTCGCGCTTTTCCAAAAGCAAATGCAAGGTGTTCAAAAAATGAATGCAGGAAATATTGCAAAAATGGAAAAAGTGGGTCGTAAAAAACCTGATGCGCAAACGTTGGCTAAACGTGCTGCTGCAATTGGTCCTATGGAAACAGATGATGCATTACTTTCTGATACGCAAGCGATGCTCAACCCTGTTGCCAGCCAAGCGGCCTTAAGCTATCGCATTGCAACCTTACAGCATAAAGTTTTTGAAGATTTAAAAGCCGGTAATCTACGTTGGTTCGAAGCAGTCGACTTACACGGTTGCACTGTAGAAGAAGCTCGTTCGGCTGTGCTGCAAATCATTCAAATGGCGAAAGATGACAATCAAAACGTCATTAAAATTGTGCATGGCAAAGGACCAGAAGCAATTTTAAAAACTTATGTAAATAGTTGGTTACGTCAACATCGTGATGTATTGGCATTTGTGAGCGCCCCAGAAAAACAAGGCGGTACAGGTGCTGTACTGGTTCTGCTTAAACGTGCAGAAAAGAGCCCACAGTTTAAACAATAATCGGATTTAACTCCAAAAGAAGGCATTGTAATAGTTTTCTGCTACAATGCCGTCCTTGTTCAATCTCTCAGTGTAAGTGAACACGTCTTATGTCTATGCAGCAATCCTACGCAAATATCCTAACTGCCGTTGGTGAAGATCTGAATCGCCCAGGTCTTAAAGATACGCCTATGCGTGCTGCTAAAGCTTTTTCATATCTTACTTCTGGTTATAGCCAGACACTTGAAGAAGTGACCAACAATGCGGTTTTCCCATCCGATAACCGTGAAATGGTCTTAGTTAAGAATATCGAATTCTATTCTTTGTGTGAGCACCATTTATTGCCTTTTTATGGCCGTGTACATATTGCTTATCTCCCAGAAGGCAATGTTTTAGGTTTATCAAAATTCGCACGTATTACAGAAATGTTTGCCCGTCGCTTACAAATTCAGGAAAACCTCACCCAGCAGATTGCTGAAGCTGTGGCTGAAGTGACCGGTGCGCGTGGTGTTGCTGTGGTGATTGATTCAGCTCACATGTGCATGATGATGCGCGGTGTAGGTAAACAAGAGTCTACAACACGTACCGTTTCTTTTGTCGGTGACTTTAAAACCAATAAAGAAGAACGCCGTGAATTCCTAAGTGCTGTACCTGAAAGCTATTAATAGAACATTCAGCGTTAGCACTCATAAAAAAGCCTCAAACTCTTGAGGCTTTTTTTATTTGTGTTTTAATGTCGCAAATCATTTGCTTTGATAGCAAAGCACTATTTTCAGGATGAATCATGTCAGATGTATATATTGCTGGTCAGGGTTTAGCGCAAGCCGATCACAGCATAGATTACCCTCGCCCAGACCGTTTGGTTCAGGGCAATCCTAAACGTGAAACTGCAAGCCTGTATGTACACCCCAATATGGACTGCGGGATTTGGCAATGTGAAGTTGGCGCATGGAATATTGTCTTTGCACCGAACAAACAAGAGTTTTTTACTATCCTTGAAGGATTAGTACGTATTCATGATCAACAAGGCGGGTATATCGAAGTTTCTGCTGGCCAAGCGGGCATTATTCCCCCATCGTTTCAGGGCAAGTTTGAAGTTGTTGAAGCCGTCAAAAAATACTATGTAGTTGTCGAAGTTTAAATTACGGTACATCTCGCATAAACGAATTTCCCCATAAAAAACTCCCACATATGGGAGTTTTTTATTCTCAGGATAAATTAGATATACGACAAATGCTTTGTGACTTGAATACAGTTTCGACCATTATTTTTTGCCGCATACAGCGCATGATCTGCTGCATCTAAGAAGCGCTGATAATCAGGATGTCCATCATACTGCACACAACCAATGCTTACGGTAAAACTAAATTGCTGACCTTGTGCCGTTCTTATCAAACCCTTTTCAATATATTGGCGAATATTTTCTGCAATTTTCATCGCACGGTTTACACCAGTATCCACCAAGAGTAATAAGAACTCTTCCCCACCGATACGGAATGCATAATCGCTACCTTGACTATAACGCTGTAAGGCTTCGGCAATAAATTTGAGCGCAAGATCACCTGCCGCATGACCAAACTTATCATTGATCATTTTAAAATAGTCCGCGTCAAAGGCGAGCAAAGACAACGGCGTTTCATTTTGCCGCGCAAAGGTAATTTCACGTGAAATTATCGTACTGAGATAACGACGGTTTAGGAGTTGAGTCAAAGAATCATTGCCAGACTCAATATATTCAGCCACTTGAAATAGTTGATCGACTAAATGCTGAATTTCACGGTTCAATTCACGAATCTGTTGAATCAACTGTTGCAGCTGATCTTTTTCCGTCATCTGCATCGTTTGCTGGGTTAATTGATCGACTTCATAAATTCGGTCAATAATCAGTTGCACCTGATCTGAACCTGAAAAAGCATATGCCGCTTTATGAATGAACCATAGCCCAAACTCTGATTTTGAAAATAAGGGATGATAAAAACCAACATTGCCCGAAAAGATTTTAAACATCAGTTCATTTTCCCAATCGAGCAATGAACCCCGTTGTTTATCTTTATGCACTGCTACATCTTGCATCGCAGAAAATAAGCGATAATTGTGTTTTGTTTATTGGTTTTTTTCCGTATTGATCTCATAAGATCGGCACATGATTTCAGTGCTGAACCCCATAATTTGTACAATATAACCACACATATGGAGAATATTTTTTGTTTGGTTTAACTCTAAAATTTCAAATATTTTACGTTCTATTTCACGTACACCACGCATGATGAACCATGACGGAATACCAACACGCGCGTGTACCATTCCAACTTTCTGTTGTCTTTTGACTGAGCTTTCAAATTCACCATTCAGTGCGACATTAAATGTTTCTAATAACCATTTCTTAATGGTGTCGATGAGCCTTTTTTGAATAATATCGTCTTTAAAAAACTCAGCCGACTCAGGCTCACTCGACATTTTTTCATAAAAAACAGTAACTAAATTTTCAACATGCCTTTGGATAAATTGCAATGCTGCAAGATGTTCATTTTCAGTATATTGATCACAAATATCTTTCCAAGCCTGACTTAGACCTGTAATATATTCTTGATTCATTTGGTGACACAAACCACAGCTATTACAAAGTTAGCAATCATACCTTGCTTTACTTACATAAAAAAACAAATTTATTTGATATTTCATATTTTATCTATTCTAAAAATTAATAAAAAAATACATAACTCAATTTCAATTTATTCCAATCTTGATCATCTTGTTGCTGGTATTCATAGCCAAGTCTTAACGCATTTTGCTGGTTAACGATATATTGTAATTCAGCATCGAGTTTCAGATTCCATTGATGTGCATCTTGCCAATACGGAAGCTCTGCCTGAACTAGACTGTTGAATCGTTCAGACCAAATATTTTGACAACCCAGTGTCGGCCCAAGTCCAACTCTCCATCTCTGATCGAGTGACTTGCCGCCCTGCACCTGCATTTGAGACTGTACATAACACAAATGCGTACGTTCTTGATTAGCCCAGCTATAACCGGATTGCGCTTTTAATTCAGCAACACCATGTTGTTTCGTTTCGCTAAATTGACCTGCATCTACAGACACTTGCTGCCAGCCAAAATTAAAACCCCAAGTTAGCGGTGTTTTAAATGGCGTGATCGGGTTGTAAGAATTGACCGATAAAAAATCAAAATGATTGAGTTTGAGTTGGTCGTCTCGATATTGGATCGAGCCATCCCAAAACATCAGCTGCGTTCCAATCCGAAAGCCACCTTGCGGATCGATCAAATCATGATAAGCCTGACGATGACCGAGTTCGATGTATTTTTCACCTTGAACTTCGCCTACTGTAGCTGAAAAATTTCGCGCATGATGTCCATTGACTGGGTCTAGACTTGGCTGCTTAGGTTCAGTTCGTTGTTTTGGTTGCGAAGATTGACTACGTAAGGCCAAGATTTTACGTAATTTAGGCTGTGTTTCTTCCGCACTCACCTTTCTTCCAATCAGCAATAAATACAGATGGTCATACGCCATTTCTAATATTTTCGCTTGCTCTACTTCATTAAACTGAGAGAGTGCTGTAGACATGTTCTCAGGTTTAATTTCAGCGAGTTTATGCGCTTCGCGTGCTAAACGATATCCATGTTGCTGCGCTTGTGACAAAAGCTGCGTTTCTAATGCAGGACGATAAACCGCTGCTCGAATCAGTTGTTCATCATTGATCGCTTTGATCGTCTCAACGGGAATGGAAGCAACTTTAAATTTTTCGGTTAAATTCAGTGTCGGGCGAACCAAATCCATTAAGCCCAATAATCGATATGCACAGTTATCACTGGCGAAATAATAGGGAAAACTTACATTTTGCATTTCCCAAATATGTTTAACCAAATAACTGGTTTCTTGCTCGGTTAGTGCTAGCTCATATTCCCACAAATCACGACTTTCAAAATCACCATATTCTTTCACTTTACGGTAGTACGGCATCAAGGAATATTCGCCAGGATATTGCCCTGTTAATCCTTTCCATGCATAAGACCAGTTATCTTCTCCAGCAACTGTGGCTGCATAATTAATGGCGTAAGAAACCAGATTTAATTCTTTCTGATCTTTCGGATCGAGACGCAATAAGGTATGTCCAAACATAGAACTTGGATTACCCATAAAGTCTGTGGCGTAGATTAATGTCGCTTTATAAGGCTTAATTTTTCCAAACCATTCATCAAACTCAGGGCAACTTACCGCAGGTAACTGCTCTGAACGGATGGATAACTCTTGCATCAGCCACTGACTACGCGCTGGGAAACGACAACGAAAGGCTTGATTAGGTTCGGCGGTTTGAAACAATGCTGCGACATCTGCCTCTAATTCAGCTTGGGCATTTTGACGGCCATTTTCGGCCAAAAAGTAACCTTTATAGGCAACTTCACTTTGTCCTTTATGATCTGTATATAAAAGTCGCTGCCAACTGATGTGTTCAGACAGTTTTTTTGATTGTGCAAGTTCAATATATCGCTGTAGCTCTACGGTTTTAGAGAGGTTTGGATCTACAACTTGCTGAGCATATAAGATGCTCGGAATCATAAAAGTACAAAATAAAGCAATTGATTTCATTCAGTTATATTCAAATCCATTTTTATATATTTTAGATAATAAAAAACCCTGCCGAGAGACAGGGTTTTAAAAGCATCGATTAAACGTATGCTTTAAGTACTTCATCTTTCGCCATTACGCTTTGTAATGAAGCAAGTACTTGTAAAGAAGACTGGTTTTCAGCTGAATAGATTTCAGCAAAATTTGCTTTAGACACAGCAAAGAAACGTGCTTTATCTGTTGATTGGATGTTTAAAAGCTCAGCCAAAACATTCAGGCTCTCACCTTGACCAACTGCCATATCACGAGCAAGTGATTCAGCATTTTCATTGGTAAATGTTACCGCTTGAGCAGTTACTGTACCTGTACCGCTACAACCTAAAGTACCAAAGGTAATACCAAGTAACTGGTTAGTAAAAATACCGTTGGTAGTCGCAGCTAAAATTTTAGGAATTTTACCTGATTGACCCGCCCAAACTTGAGAACCAACACCACAACCTACGTCACGGTCAGCAAAAGCAGCTGTAGAACCTAGTGCAACGACTGCAACTAAAGCTAATTTTTTTAACATAGCACTTCTCCAGGGAATTTTATTCCATTGTTTTTAATTATTAAAACATGTGTAATTTTGATTACACACCTGTAGATTAACTTGATCTTTTAGATAAGGCAAAACATTTTCATCTAAAACTTTTGGCTAAAAATAATACGTTCTTTTTCACTATTTTTTGAGCAACCAAGTACCATTTTCATCACGTTTTCCAAGGATTTTGAGTACTAAAACCAGACTGAGTAATAGCAACAAATACCAAGAACCAAGTTTCCCCCAACCGACCATATGCCATGCATCGACCTGACTTGGGTATAGCCAAATTTGATAGAAGGTACTGATATTTTCTGCAATCCAAATCAAAAATGCCAAAATCAACAGTACTGGTAACATGGGCAACTGAATCACATGATTTTGTAATTGAAAACTGAGCTTGGTTTTCCAAAAGATCACCACACTCCAAGCAAACAAAAGCATACGAATATCTGGCACAAAAAATTTGGTCATAAAATTAAGATATGACAAAACGGCTAAGCACAGCATATTGCCAAAACGCGGTAAGTTACTGAACGACACCTGATATAGACGTAACGAACGTGCAAAGAAACTTCCTACTGCCGAATACATGAAACCTGCAAATAATGGCACGGTCAGCAGTTTGAAAACGGCAGGCTGCGGATATTGCCATGAGGCAATGTGTGGATGGGTCAGAAATATTTCCATCCCCATAGCCAGCAGATGAAACAGTGCTATGACTTTCGCTTCCGCCCAAGACTCGAGTTTTAAGCAGAGTAAACACACTTGAATGATCAGTGCATAAAACAATAAATAGTCATAACGGAAAAAGCCAAAATATTCCTGACTTCCCATTGCTGCTGTTAATGCAAAAGCGATCAGCAGTAATATCCCAAATAAGGCAGCCGAAGCTGCCTTATAAGAGAACTCAAAACATGATTTTATCATCTTGACCACGGTTGAATCCTAAACCAATTTCCCTAAAGCCTTATAAATACTTGGCACTATATTCATGTACCGTATCAATAAAGGCTTTTGGATTGGCAGGATCTACCCACTGGGTAATACCATGACCTAAGTTCGCCACATAGCCGGTTTTTTCACCGTTGGCATATGCGTCATCTAACATAGCACGCGTCGCTTTCGCGATTGCTTCAGGCGAACCATATAATGTTGCTGGGTCTAAGTTGCCTTGCAAAGCTGCACGGCCTGCGACTGTTTGACGTGCTACATTTAATGGCGTAGTCCAATCTAAACCAAAAGCATCTGCACCCGTTGCAATCATTGGCTCTAACCATTGACCACCACCTTTGGTAAACAAAATCACAGGGACTTTGCGTCCATCTTTTTCACGCTGTAAACCTGCCACGATTTTTTGCATGTAGTTCAGTGAAAATTCAATGTATTCACGGTGTGCTAATGCCCCACCCCAACTATCAAAGATTTGTACGGCTTGGGCACCTGCATCAATCTGCGCATTAAGATATTCACTCACCGCCACAGCCAAACGGTCTAATAAGGCATGCAGCACTTCAGGTTGTGCATACATCATTTGTTTCGTAAAACGAAAATCTTTGCTTGAACCACCTTCCACCATATAGGTTGCCAATGTCCAAGGACTGCCTGAGAAGCCAATCAAAGGAACTTGTCCGCCCAATGCTGAACGAATCGTAGTCACAGCATTCATGACATAATCTAAGTCAGATTTAGCATTAAACTTAGGTAAATTCAGTACATCTTGTTCAGTACGTACAGTTTTATGAAACTTCGGACCTTCACCTGCTTCAAAATACAGTCCCAAACCCAACGCATCAGGTACAGTCAAAATGTCTGAAAATAAAATGGCTGCGTCTAATTCATAACGACGCAAAGGTTGTAAAGTAACTTCACAAGCAAATTCTGTATTTTTACAAAGGGATAGGAAATCACCCGCTTGTGCACGTGTTTCACGATACTCTGGTAAATAACGGCCAGCCTGACGCATCATCCAAACCGGAGTTGCATCTACCGGTTCACGTAATAAGGCACGCAAGAAACGATCATTTTTTAAGGTCGTCATTCACTTTCCCAACTTAATTCGATATTCGCATCATCATATCAAAAAGGTTGTAAATATAATAACTTCTCAAGCATTTAAAAACCGATCATGTTGAGTGCCAAAAATGATATTTACACAAAACAACTACTGCATCTCCACTTTTTTTCTGTAATACTTAGCCAGTTTTTAATACACAGTAAATGAATAATTCTTAAGGTTGAATTACATGTTCGTTCGCACCATGCTCGCACTGAGCCTAAGTTGCATATTTGCTGGTACAGCTATTGCCGCATCTACTGCTGAACAACCATTAACGCCAAAAAAAGTGACTAATGTTGCAGTCCAGGATCCCATTGATCCGTTAGCGACTGAAGCTTCATCTGCAACTAGCCAGATTAGCGCTCAAGAACAAGAAGATCTGAACCAAGCATCGCAAACTTTAGACAGCTTGCAACAATCAGAAGATGTTAAAGCCGACATCGGTGCTGCACCTGCTACAGCGACTGCTACAACTCCAACATCAACTTCGCCTGCTGCCAAAGTTGCTTGGGGTTTAAATGACCTAAATAATGCTCAGTGGTATGACAACATTGGTAAAGGTCAATTCCCTGTTTATGCACGTGCGCATGTCATGCTCAATAATGCACATGCTTCACCGGGTGCAATTGATGGTACCAGTGGTAAAAACACCCTAAAGGCGATCGCTTCATTCCAACAAATGAATGGGTTGAAACCTACAGGGACTTTAACTAAAGAAACTTGGGATGCGCTGATTGCGAAACAAGGTTCTAAACCTGCATTCATTGAATACACGTTGACTGATGCAGACTTGAAAGGTCCTTATGCAGCATCAATTCCACACGACTATGCATTACAAGCAAAAATGAAAGGCTTGTACTACACACGTGTGACTGAAATGTTAGGTGAAAAATTCCACATGGACGAAGACTTTTTGAAAAAGTTGAATCCAAAAGCGACATTTAAAAAAGCTGGTGAAAAAATCTTAGTAGCGAATATTCGTAACGAAGTTCCTGAAGATATTCACCTGATCGTTGCACATAAAGGCGCGAAACAACTTTACTTGTTTAATAGCCGCAACCAAATGATCGGTTCATTCCCGGCAACGATTGGTAGTTCAGATACACCATCACCTACAGGTACATATAAAGTAACAGGTGTTGCACCAAACCCTTGGTACAGCTACTCACCTTCTAACTTTGTTCAAGGCAACAACAGAAAACCATTGTCTTTACCACCTGGTCCAAATGGTCCTGTTGGTAATATCTGGATTGGTTTGAGCAAAAAATCATTTGGTATACACGGTACTCCGAACCCATCTGCAATCTCTAAAACTGCGTCACACGGTTGTATTCGTTTGACCAACTGGGATGCAAATGACTTAGGTAAGAAAGTGAAATCTGGTGTGACTGTTAAATTCTTAGAATAATTTTAGTCATATTTAAAAAAGCCTGCTTCGTGCAGGCTTTTTTTATAGTTGCGCCTTTATGCATAACAAAAGACTCAATCTTGGCTGAGCGTTGCAAAAATAGGATGAATTGTCGCTAAAAAACTATATATCCCGATTTAGTTCAATCCTAAAATAGGCATATGTTCAATAATTAAGATAAGGATGAATGCCATGAATGCTTTTTTACATCCAAGTGAAAACCGTGGTCACGTAAAAATGGGCTGGCTTGAGTCTAAACACAGCTTTTCTTTTGGTAACTGGTATGACCCGAAATACATGGGCGTTAGTGCGCTTCGTGTAATTAATGATGACTTAATTGCAGCCCATGAAGGTTTTGGTCAACACCCACATGACAACATGGAAATTTTGACCTGTGTGTTAAAAGGCACCATTACGCATAAAGACAGCATGGGCAACCATGGTGGCATTTCTGCGGGTGAATGGCAGCTGATGAGCGCGGGAACTGGTGTTCGTCACAGTGAAATGAACCAAGGTGATGAAGATGTTCATTTATTGCAAATTTGGATCATTCCAAACGAACGTGATGCAGAGCCGACATATCAGCAAATTAAATGCGATCCACGTGATCAACCAGATCAATGGCATTTAATTGTTGGACCGAATGACAATGCACCGATGCATATTCGCCAACAAGCTGAAGTGAAAACAGCAGTCATTTCTAAAGGTCAATCTTTAGACATTGAAGCAACACAACACATTAACTATGTGCATGTCATTTCAGGCTCAGTGAAAATTGCTGAACATACCGTTGAAGCTGGTGGCGCAATCGCCTTTCTAGAAGCTAGCAAAATTGAAGCGCTTGAAGATGCTCAAGTGATTTGGTTTGATTTACCCGAAGTAAAATAATTAAAAGCCCTCAAATGTGAGGGCTTTTTTTATGCCGCTTGGCTTAGGCGTTCACTGCGTTGATACAACCACATCAACACCAAAGTTGGAATGATAAATCCTGCAGCCACCATGATGCCATGTAGGATTGAGGCATAAGGTTCAGCAAGCATGGCCACATGTTTCATTGGAGATGTCAATGGATGGAATCACTTTAAACGTCTCGAAATCAAGCATTTCGAGATATTCTTAAATGACACTCAGCATCTAATTATCTAGATAAAATTCATCAATCAAAGGTGATTTTATTCTATTGCTGATGCAATCTATCTAATCAGCCTTCAGTTTCCACGCGATAAAAATGATTTTGCATAAAGACGCAAAACATAGAGGCAAATAATTGCCGATCTTGTTCAGTTTGAAAGATGCCCCCGAAATAGTCTCGATCTATGGTTAAAATTAAATTTAAGAATATTGCCTGCTTGGGAACCACTCCCATTCTTTGGCAATATGCAAAATATGCACTGACATCTTCAAATAAAATCCACCATTCCTGTGGACTTCCAATCTGAATGCCACCTAATGAATGCTCTAGATCAAACATCGCATTAAGCAGATATTGAAAATTTTGCTGTGAACTTTGAAATTGAAATCTCGGATAATCTGTTGTTAGATTTAATTCGATCAGATGTAAATGGATTCTCCGAGCACGCTCTAATCTACATTTAACTTTTACATATTGTTGATAACGACGTCGATCTTTTGCTGTGACCGTTGTTAAGCGAGACAAATCCATATTGTCGTGTAAATCACTGAGTTTTACTTCACACGCTATTGCATTTTTAGCAGTACGCTGCGCAGCTTGAAATCGGTTCTCACCTGCTGTTTTAGTCAGTGCCAGTATCGCGTCAATAATATGCGCTTGAAAACCCATAGCACGAAGCTCATCCATCGTTGTCGCAGTATCTTCTAAAATGTCATGTAATACAGCGACGATTTTAGCATCAAGATGCTGCACATTTTGCATCACACGAAGTGGATGTTGAATATAGGCTTGTCCCGCTTTATCGACTTGTCCGAAATGGCGTTCAGTCGCCAAAGAAATCGCATTTTCTAAAGTTGAAATAAAGAATCTCCCCTTCGTGGTCTTTTTTATTTTTCTCCATCATATTAACCAATGAATACATCTATTTATAGCTCTAAGCACGCCCCTAACGACACAACTTGACTCGATAAAATGCATGTTTTCCAAGACTTCCGTGAGGTAGATCTTTTGCAAATAGTTCTATGCCATTCGCGCCAACATTTCCAAAGTAATTTTTTTCACCTCTTCTTTACTTTGCTGAATATGGCTGCGCATTTTCTCCAATGCCGCTGTAACATTATGTCCAAGGATCAATTGTAAAATCTGTTGATGCTCTGCATAAGTGGCTTCAATTCGATAATCTTTAGAAAAATCTAAGCGACGAATAATACGGATTTTTTCACTCACATCCCGATGCACCTTTGCCATTTCACTATTAGCGATTGCTTCAAGCAATTGGCAGTGAAATGCTTCATCTTGCATCGATAAAGTTTTTAAATCATGCAAAAACTGCTCAGGCGGAATACACCACACATTTACTAAGTCTTGTAAAGCCTGTTTGAGCTGAGTTGATTCCATTTTACAAAGTTGCTCAATGGCATAGCACTCCAGCAAAATCCTTAAATCATACAGTTCTTCATAAGCTTTAAAGTTCAGCGGCTTCACCTCCCAACCGCTACGAAAATGTACTCTTACATAGCCATCTTGCTGTAAACGGTATAAAGCCTGACGTACGGGTGTACGGCTCACTTCATACAACTCGGCAATTTCAGATTCGGTAAAACGTGCGCCCGGTTTGAGCTGGAAATCAAAAATATCGTTTTTTATTTTTTGGAAAACCAGCTCAGACAAGTTGTCTGAGCTTTTCCCAACAATGGCTGAAGTCATTGTTTATTCCATATAAACCAGCGGTTCACCGCTATGTACCGTTTGTCCTGCACGGCAAATAATCGCTTTCACGATACCATCATCATCGGCATAGACTGGAAGCTCCATTTTCATCGCTTCAATAATGGCTACAGTCTCACCTTTCTTCACAGACTGTCCAGCTTCGACAAAAATTTTCCAAATGTTGCCGGTCATCGATGCATTTAAAGCTGCATACTGGCTATAGTCGGTATCATCTTGCAGGATTTCCATTTCCGCAGGCGCATCAAACTCATCTTTCCAGCGTTCAACTTCAGTTGTAAATGCCTGCAGCTGCTGCGCTTTAAATTCGGCAATACTGTCCTTTTCTGTTTCTAAAAAGGCTTGATAGGCTGCAAAATCAAATTCAGTTTCTTCAATTTTGATTTCCGCCACACCATTGGCAAAGTCAGCACGGAATTGATCCAGTTCAGCTTCGGTTACTTCATAATATTTAATTTGATCAAAGAAGCGTAAGAACCATTGCTGATCGCCAAACTGTTTGTTCTTTTTAAACTTATTCCAAATAGGCAGTGTACGGCCAATCAATTGATAACCGCCTGGTGAGTCCATGCCATAGATACACATGTACATACCGCCAATACCCACTGTGCCTTCTGCAGTAAAAGTACGTGCAGGGTTATATTTCGAGCTGAGCAAACGATGACGCGGATCAATTGGCACTGCACAAGGTGCAGTTAAATACACATCGCCCAAACCTAAAATTAAGTAATTTGCATCGAAAATGATGTCTTTGACTTGCTCACGGCTGTCTAAGCCATTAATACGCTGAATGAAATCGACGTTATTTGGCAACCATGGCGCTTTGGCACAAACACTTTCTTGATAACGTTCTACAGCACCTAAAGTTGCCGAATCCTCAAATGCCATCGGCAAGTGAATAATACGGGATGGAATTTTAATTTGGCTCAAATCGCCCATCTCATTTTCGAGACCCAATAAGAACTGAATCAAATTCGCTTGGCTGAAACGCAATCCATCATATTTAATTTGCAGTGAACGTACACCTGGTGAAAGCTCTAAGATGCCATCAATATTCGCTTCACGAATCAGCTGCATCAGTCGATAAACACGTAAGCGCAATGCAAGGTCGAGAACGTTTTCGCCATATTCCAGCAAGATGTAACTGTCACCTGCCTGACGATATATAGCTTTCGGCGCATACGCATCTGCTTCACGCACTGCCAATATCCCTTCTGGCTTACATTCAAAAGTTGCCGCCTGTTTTGCTTCAGGTGCTTGAGCAAAGTTTTGGATATCGGCAATTTGTTGAACTTCCAAGGCATTGGCTTGTTCAACACTCATCGGATAGAAACTGATGCTGTCATCTGCTTTAAGCTGACCAATCTTCCAAAGTTCTGCTTTGGCAATGGTTACTGGGCAAACAAAGCCACCGAGGCTTGGGCCATCTTTAGCCAAAATCACAGGGAAATCACCGGTGAAGTTAATCGCCCCAATGGCATATTCACAATCATGCACATTGGATGGATGTAAACCTGCTTCACCGCCATTTTCACGTGCCCAGCTTGGTGTCGGACCTGTTAGGCGAATACCTAAACGGTTTGAATTAAAGTGCACATTCCATGTTGAAGCAAAGAATTCTTCAATATATTCAGGTTTAAAGAAATCGGGTGCACCATGCGGACCATGCAGCACGCCAATTTTCCATTCTCTGCCATAGCTTGGAATACGCTCTGCTGCCAAAGCTTGCGGTGCTGCTGTTGCAACTTCCAATCCATCTAAAGGCAGGCTTGGATTAACCATTTTAATCATGTCGCCTGCGCGCAGCACTCGCCCTGCATGACCGCCAAAATTACCCAATGCAAAGGTTGAACGACTGCCTAGATATTCAGGTACATTTAGTCCGTTGCGGATTGCAAGATAAGTACGGCAACCTGATTCAACTTGTCCGAGTGCCAAAGTTTGCCCGGCTTTGATGCTGATCGGCTGCCAAAAATCGACATTTACTCCATCTAGAGTCGCGCTGCATGGCGCACCTGCTAAGGCTACGATGCTATCGGCATGAAATTTTAGACTTGGCCCTTGTAAGGTAAATTCAAAGCCTGCTGCCGATTTTGGATTACCCACAACTTGATTGGCCAATTGAAATGCATAATCATCCATCGGGCCTGATGGCGGTACACCAATATCCCAATAGCCCACACGCCCCGGATAGTCTTGAATCGTACTTTGCGTTCCCGGTTGTAGCACTTCAATCACATTTGGAACGTATTTAAAATCATCCAGCAGACGTGTCCAGATTTGCATATTTTCAAAGCGTGCATCTGATACTACGGTATGCGCATAGTCTAAGTTGGTACTGATGCCATTCAGGCGGGTTTCAGCCAAGGCTGTTTTTAGCTTAGCAATCGCACTGTCTCTGTCTGCTGCATGCACAATAATTTTGGCAATCATCGGGTCAAAATATTGTGAAATTTCAGTGCCTGTAGATACCCACGTATCCACACGGATGTCTTCAGGGAAATACACATCCGTGAGTACACCCGGACTTGGCTGGAAGTTTTTCACTGGGTCTTCCGCATAGATTCGCACTTCAATGGCAGCGCCATTGGGCTGAATATTGCTGAGTTTTTCCCAATCTAAAGCATCACCTGCCGCCACTTTGAGCATGCATTCAATCAGATCTAAACCCGTCACCATTTCAGTGACTGGATGTTCAACCTGCAAACGGGTATTCACTTCAAGGAAATACACTTCATCACGGGCAGCATCATAGATAAACTCAACTGTGCCTGCGCTGCGGTATTTCACCAATTGTCCGAGCTCTACAGCAGCACGGTGCAATTTTTGACGGGTCGCTTCAGGTAAATGCGGTGCTGGTGTTTCTTCCACCACTTTTTGGTTACGGCGCTGCAAGGAACAATCACGCTCACCAAAGGCAACGACTTGCCCTAAACCATCACCAAAAATTTGTACTTCTACATGACGGGCTTTATCGACAAAACGCTCGAGGAAAACACCCGCATCTTTAAAAAACTGCTCGACTAGACGCTTTACACTTTCATACGCATCTTTTAATGATTGTTCATCATCACAGCGGGTTAAACCAATCCCGCCACCGCCTGCGGTGCTTTTCAGCATGATGGGATAGCCAATCTCTGCAGCAGATGCGAGTGCTTCATCCAAACTTGCCAATAAACCTGTGCCCGGTGTCATGGGTACATTGGCTGCCGCAGCCAATTCACGTGCACGATGCTTCAAGCCAAATTCTAAAATTTGTTCGGCGGTTGGCCCCATAAAAGCAATGTTATTTTCCTCACATGCACGGGCAAAGTCGGCACTTTCAGATAAGAAACCATAACCGGGAAATATTGCTTCAGCACCAGTTTGTTTGGCTGCTTGAATCAATTTTTCAATACTTAAATAAGTCTCTGCAGGTTTAATACCTTCAAGAGAAACTGCCACATCTGCATCTAAGACATGCTGTGCATAACGGTCGGTCTCTGAATACACGGCAACAGATTTCACACCTAATTTTTTTAGAGTACGAATCGCACGAACAGCAATTTCACCACGGTTTGCAATTAAAACTGTTTTAAACATGATTATTTCCCCGATTTTTTTAATTTGATTTTGCTGTTGTTGCTTGCAGTGATTGGACATAGGCGCGCCAGCCGCCAAATTCACTGATATTTTTTGCACCGTTTAGGCCATAAGGTTCACAAATAAAGCCTTTCACCCAACGTCCATCGGCAAGCTCGATATTGCCCATACCCAGTGGTGTTGGAATTTCGGCGACAAATTCACCAAAGCGTGCTTTTGGAATATCCCAAAGCTCGACAATAATTTTTTGACCCGCTTCCTGACGCGCTAAACCTGGTTTCGGAGGTACTGTGCCCGGCAGTGCATAAAGAGTGTAATCGGCAGAAGTGGTTGTGGTTTCAACATGCACGGCTTGGCGTGTTGTCAGTTGGAAATTGAGTGGCATGCCTGTGAGATGTGCGCCTACGACTGCAACTCGAAAATGTTGTGCGGATGGTGCAGACATGACTGAATTTGCTTCAGGCAATGTTTTAGCTACTGCACCGAGTGGTAATTTCAAATGCTTTTGCCATTTTTCGGCAAAATCTGCTAAAGCCGTATCGTGCCAAGCTGGTGCAATGAATGTGATTCCAAAAGGCAGCCCGTCGGCACGAAAGCCTGCAGGTACAGCGATGGCACTAAGGTCTGCTAAATTGGTAAAGTTGGTATAGGTGCCAAAGTGGCTATTATTTTCAATTGGCGATTCAGCCATTTCTGCAAGCGTGTGTATGGTTGGCGAGCTTGGCACCACTAAGGCATCAAATTGCGCTAAGGTTTGCTGAATGTCTCGAGCCAATTCTTGCTTTAAATATTCGGCGTTATAAGCATCAACCGCAGTGTACTGCTGGCCTTTTTGAATAATTTCTAAAACTGTTGGATCAAAGTCTTGTACCGATGTTTCTAATAAGTCTGCAACTGCAGCAGTACGCTCTGCAACCCATGACCCTTGGTAAAGTTGGCTCGCCAATTGACTAAAAGCACTGAAATCAATTTCAGTCAGTTCTGCCCCTAAGTTTTTTAATTCAATTAATGCTTGCTGAAATGCATCCGCCGATTGAGCATCACCAAAAAATTCTAATTGTTTTGGAATGGCTAACTTTAATTGTGCACTGAACTTTGCAGGCGCTGTAGCAGGATTCACACGTGAATAACTGTCGGTTACATCAAAACCTTCCATAACTTCTGACACTGCAGTTGCATCAACGACAGTTAAAGCAAAAATTGAAATGCAATCTAAGCTTTTACACGCAGGCAGTAAGCCAGTATTTGAAAAGCGACCTTTGGTCGGCTTTAAGCCAACAATATTATTAAATGCTGCGGGTATACGCCCTGAGCCTGCTGTATCTGTACCGAGCGCAATCGGGACTAAACCGCGCGCCACCACACTGCCTGAACCTGAACTTGAACCACCGCTTACAAAGTCAGAATTAAAAGTATTCGGCACTGCACCAAATGGCGAACGTGTACCGACCAATCCTGTGGCAAATTGATCTAGATTAGTTTTGCCTACAATAATCGCACCCGCTTGTTTTAAGCGTTGCACCACAAAGGCATCTTCAATTTTGATTTCGGTAAATAATTTGAATGCAGCCGTTGACGCAAAGCCCACCACATCAATATTGTCTTTAACTGCGATAGGCACACCAAATAAAGGTAAGGCAGTCGCATTTTCGATTTGTTTTAAAGCTTCAATCTGCGCAGTTAATTGCTCTATAGAGGCAATGGAAATCCATGCTGGATCTGCATGATCAAATTGCTCGACCAAGGCATATAAGTCTTCGAGTTGAATTGTGTTATTCGTGTAGCCCGCTTTCCATTCCGCTAAAGTCCAGCCTAAAGTTTTTATTGAGTTCATTGATGTGCTCATTCTTGTATCCAAGTTTGAATACTGTATTGCACACATCATGCCAAAATTAATTTTTTATTATTTTTCAATATCTTAATATTAAAAAACAATCATTTCCCTATTTTATTTAGGCAATACAAAACGATAAGTGTTCTATTAAGTTTCCAAGCTCCACTATTTTGGTGCATGACTTTTATAATCGTGTTTTCAATAGATTCTTTTCATTTAGATGCGGATATAAATACAGTGAACTTTCTATTTTCACTCTTTATAAACTTTCAATTTAAATGTTTTTATGACTTTGAACTTAGAATAAAAACAACTGAGAAATATTTTGAATTTTATATATAGAAAAAGATACATCAATGATGGCTAAAGCAATATTGGGCTTTGAGATTGATCGGGTTGAATAGAAAAGTAGTAATAATAAAAGCTATTGATTCGCAAAATTTAGTTAAACAGTCAAAACTAAAAAATGGTGCGCTCAGCGGGACTCGAACCCACGCCACAGGCTTCGGAGACCTGTACTCTATCCAGTTGAGCTATGAGCGCTTATTTTGGATTGCGCACATCATAACAAAAAAAACTGTAAGGTAAAGCAACTATATAGATGTTAGGCTTTTTTCTGCTTAAGCTTTATACAACGTTCTATTTATAAAATGCAGAATTCCATACGATTTACTTGGTTTATTTGCCCCGATATCGCACAATACTCACACTATTTATAGAGTGAATTATTTATGACTGATGCACTAACGTTAAAGCAGCTGTCAAAAACCTATAAAAATGGGTTTCAGGCGCTTAAAGGTATTGATTTAACAGTACCCGAAGGTGAATTTTATGCACTGTTAGGTCCCAATGGTGCAGGAAAATCTACCACGATTAGTATTATCAGTTCACTAGCCCGTAAAACTTCAGGCACTGTCGAAATTTTTGGGCACAATTTAGATACCCATCCCTCGCATGCAAAGCAGTGTTTGGGCGTTGTCCCTCAAGAATTTAACTTTGGTCAATTTGAAAAAACATTTGATATTTTGGTGACTCAAGCTGGTTATTACGGTATTTCTAAAAAGATAGCAGAGAAACGTGCCGAGGAATATTTAGAAAAACTTGGCCTTTGGGAGAAACGCAGTACCCAAGCACGTATGCTATCGGGCGGTATGAAACGCCGTTTAATGATCGCTCGTGCCATGATGCATGAACCTAAACTGCTGATTTTAGATGAGCCAACTGCTGGTGTTGATATTGAGCTACGTCGTTCGATGTGGGATTTCCTCACTGAAATGAACGAAAAAGGCACGTCTATTATTTTAACGACACACTATTTAGAAGAAGCAGAAATGTTGTGCCGTCGAATCGCAATTATTGACCGTGGTGTGATTAAAGAAGACACCAGCATGAAAGGTTTCCTCAGTCAGTTGAATGAAGAAACCTTTATTTTCGATCTAGCCGAACCCATTGAACCGATCCATATTGAAATTATTGGTGTCCGTTTCAACTTAGTTGACCCCGTCACTTTAGAGGTCACTATGGATAAAGCCCATACCTTAAATGATCTATTCCAACTCATGGAATCTCAAGGTATTCAGGTTCGTAGTATGCGTAATAAATCTAACCGACTAGAAGAACTGTTTGTCCGTATGGTCGAAAAAAATCTTGAAGGTGCAGCACAATGAATTTTAACCAACTGTGTATCGCCCTCTACACCTTAGTTTATAAAGAAATTCGCCGTTTCATGCGTATTTGGCCACAAACTCTTCTCCCACCTGCGATCACCATGAGTTTGTACTTTGTGATTTTCGGTAATTTAGTCGGTTCACGCATTGGGCAAATGGGCGGTTTTAGCTATATGCAGTTCATCGTGCCCGGCTTAATTATGATGGCAGTCATTACCAATAGCTATGCCAATGTGTCATCCAGTTTCTTTAGTGCAAAATTTCAAAAAAGCATCGAAGAATTAATCATGAGCCCAGTGCCGTTACACATGGTGCTTTGGGGTTATGTGATCGGTGGCGTTTGCCGTGGTGTTTTAGTCGGCTTTATTGTTACTGCCATGAGCCTATTTTTTACTGAATTACACCTGACTAATATATTTATAACTATATATACAGTTCTCATTACTTCGCTGCTGTTTTCTCTTGGCGGATTTATTAATGCTGTTTATGCAAAATCTTTTGACGACATTTCGATTATCCCGACTTTCGTCCTGACTCCGCTGACTTATTTAGGCGGTGTTTTCTATGCCATCTCATCACTGAGTCCTTTTTGGCAAAATCTCTCTTTAATCAACCCTGTCGTGTATATGGTAAATGCATTCCGCTACGGTATTTTGGGCCATAGCGATGTGAATGTCGGCATTTCACTGACAGTAATTACTGCATGTTGCGTTGTACTTTATGGCGTGGCGTATCATTTACTTTCTCGTGGTTCAGGAATGCGTGAATAATGAGTGTAGAACAATCCCTTTTAGGTAAAGACACCAATTACCCAACAGAATATCAACCTGATATTCTGTTTCCGATTGCACGTGCCACTGCACGTGAACAATATGCCCATGTGGAAGGCATCCGCCAAGGTAAAGACTGGTGGCATGTTTTTGAAATTTCTTGGTTAAATGCTTCTGGTGTGCCTCAAGTCGCTATTGGCCGTTTAACTTTGCCTGCAAGTTCAGAAAACCTGATCGAATCCAAATCTTTAAAGCTCTACTTTAATAGTATGAACTTTACCAAATTTGATTCTCAGGCAGCGTTTAAAGCAACCGTTGAAAAAGACTTATCTGCAGCAGCCAATGCCGCTGTGACTATTGATCTATTTCATGTCGATGATGTTGAAATTTCAAAACCGCAAGGCATCTGTATTGATGACTTAGAACCCACCCAGTTAGAAAATCATCCAAATGCAGCTTTACTCGCTTTAGATGAAGATGCAGCGCAAGAAGAAGTTGAAATTCAACTTTATTCACATTTATTAAGAAGTAACTGTCCAGTCACGGGTCAACCTGATTGGGGAACGGTATTTATACGGTATAAAGGTACTAAGCCTTGTTATCGTAGTATTCTGGCTTATATTATTTCTTACCGTCAGCATAATGGTTTCCACGAACAATGTGTGGAGCAAATGTTTGCCGATATTTGGCAACATTTAAAACCAAGTCAGCTGATGGTATATGCTGCCTATACACGCCGTGGTGGATTGGATATCAACCCTTGTCGTGTATCGGATTTAACATGGATGCCTCGCCCCATTCGATTGGCGCGACAATAAAAAAATTGAGGTTAGTGATGCCATTTTTTGGTTTTATTCCTTCTGAGGAACTTCTAAGCAGTATCCAAAATGGTCACGCGAAAAAAAATTCGAGTGAACCCCTTTATCCTTTACGTGATAAAACAGCTTTGCTGATTAATGAAGAAATCATTGGTGCAACTATATTAGCTCCTGTTCATCTGTTTCCTGCAAGCGATAAGCGCGACACAGCAGAAAAACTGGCTGGCTATGTCAAATCAACAGTCGCTGTATTGTTAAAGCAGCTATTGGGTAAATCTCCGAATGATGTGGTGAAACAATCCATTGAATTTTCAGAACGAAGTTTATTTCAGGACACAGTCGGCGCTCATCGTGTAGGTCTGAGCTTAGATGCAGGATTGGTCACTAACCTTAAGAACAGTTATGCCGAAATTAAATCGGGTGTAGATGTCAATAAAGCTGCTTTTGGTGAACTGTATAAACAGTTTGCTGAAGCTGCAGTACGTCATTTTATGAATGACTTTAATAAAACACTCGATTTAGGCATGATTAAACGTAAAGCAGCCGATATCGGTTCTTCTGCCGTGATTAAAGCAATTCATATCGCGATTGATAAGATTTTCCCAAATCTGACCAAAGAAGAGCTAGGTGCCCTTGCAGAAGCACATGATTCGATGTTTAACAAATAAATCGCACTACTCGTCAAAACCTAGCTTCAGCTAGGTTTTTTTATGGCTAAACGCATAAAATCGAATCCCGATACAATGACTATATATAGTCATGCAAACACAGTTCTAGAATATGAACTGATCTCAATTAAATGACAGTACATTTATATGTACTATTTTTAAAAATCCACACAGAAAAGAAAGAACCTGATTACAGATCAACTTTTAATGTTAGTCGTCATTTTGGCTTAAATTTCAATGTGTCCATTTTAATATTCAATCTCTTTCTTTTTTATCATTCATTCTATATTTCTACTATATATAGCGACGTTTTCAACAGTTTTGAAGCGTTAGCGAAAAAACCTATGAGATGGATAAACCAGAGCTTGCACATGGGTCTTTTTAGACCTGTGCTTTTCTAATCCTGTCACTTCGTTTTTTTGATTTCACTTTGCAAAATTTGTAGCTACTAAACAGTATTTCACAACACAATAAAGGTTATTCGTTCTGCGTTTTTATGAAGCATGAGTTTTAGAGTCATCTTTATTTCAAATGATTTGTGAATATTTGCAAGTTATGTAAATGAATATGTCACTTTTCAATATGTTAACTGCGAAAAAACCCTTTGCTTTGTCTTTTTTTGTATATCTATTTATGAAAGCATGCGCTGTCAGTGGTATCTTAGTTGCTATTGGTAACGTTTACCTTTAATGAGCTATGAAACCAGAAGGTCATCACAATTTTCAGGATCTTTTCCCCTCGAAATTTTATTCATACTCATCGCTAAAGCAACTGGAAATTTTTTATTTATGCTAAATCGAAATTTTTATAAAAAACTATCACATATTGCCATTATGGCCGGTTCAATTTCACTGACCAGTTTTTGTCAGGCTAACGACTTCCAATCTCATCCGGCATATGCAAGCTTTAAACAAAATGCAATGCAAACCTATGGTCTGAGTGAAAATCAAATTGATTGGGCAATGCAAGGCAGTAAAAACCTACCCAACATTATTAGTATTATGAATAGACCTGGCGAATCAAAGCCTTGGTACCAATACAAAACCAACTTTTTAGCTGAAAGTACAATTCAACGCGGCGTTCGCTTCAAAAATCAATATGCCGACACTTTAAATCGTGCAGAACAACAATTTGGTGTGCCTCAATCCGTGATTTTAGGCATTTTGGGTGTTGAAACAGGCTATGGCAGCAATAAAGGTAATTTTATCACCCGTGATGCTTTGGCGACCCTTGGTTTTGGCTATGAACGCCGTGCGCAATATTTCCAAGATGAACTTGCTGCACTGATTGCCTGGTCATATAAAGATGGTGTTCCAACCAACTCTGTCGTCGGTTCATATGCAGGTGCTGTGGGTTATCCTCAATTTATGCCAAGTAACATTCCAAAATTTGGTGTGGACTACGATGGCAATGGTCATGTTGACCTGCGTAATTCAGCTGTCGATGCCATTGGTTCAATTGCAAATTATTTAGCAAATTATGGTTGGCAGCGTAATCAACCGATTGCTTTTGCTGCTCGCTATAGCGGAAACAACCCAGATGCTATTATTGCAAAGGATTTAAACCAGCCAACACCCTATGGTGTACTCAAGGCTCAAGGTGTAACCCCTATGAATCCATTGGTAAAAATCGATGATCTCGATTTAGTCAATGTCATCCAATTGCAAGATAGTTATGGACCAATTTATTACATCACTTATCCAAATTTTCAGGTCATTACAACCTATAACAAAAGCCGTATGTATGCGACTGCACTATGGCTTTTAGGCACTGAAGTTACCAGTCGATAAGACTGGTTTTTTCTTATAGAGCAAAAAAGTCAACAAATATTTTCACCAAAATGAGCATTTATTCGACATTTTACATACCTTGTTACATTATTGATTATTTTTTAAACAACTATTGTTAATTTTTTAGACATTTTCAAAGTATTTTAATTAAACACTAGACAGCCTATTGATGGCATGAATATTATCCATCTCGTTAAATATAGTTGCAAAAGTGAAATATCAGACGTGTTTACATGGATTTCAGCGACTTAGTTGAACCAGTAAATATGCCATTGGGAGATAAACAATGCAGTCATCAATTATTAAATATGCCTTAGCGGTTGCCACGGCAGTTGCGCTAAGTCAGTCACAAGCTGAGATGGTTCAGTCATCATCATTCAATCATGATAATGACAACTCTCGTCTTGCAGCTCGTGTATTGAATAAAGAAGCTCAAAGCTTCAATTCAAACTTTACGAATTTAAGTAGCCTTTCAATCACTGAGCGTTCTGGCGATAAAATTCGTCGTCAAACAATCGCTGCTAAAATCGAAATTCCTGAAGATGAGCCTTCAGTGATTGAAAAGTTAAATACTGTTGCATCGAATACTGTTCGTAAGTTCACTCAAACAGGTACTGCTTCTTGGTACGGTCGTCAATTCCACGGTCGTAAAACAGCAAGTGGTGAAACTTTTGACATGAACGCACTTACAGCAGCACATCGTAGCCTGCCACTTAATTGCTTTATTCGTGTTACGAATCGCAATAATGGTAAAAGCGTCGTGGTGAAAGTAAATGACCGTGGTCCATTCCATGGCAACCGTGTTCTCGATTTATCTTATGGCGCTGCTAAGCAATTGGGTATTACCAGTGCGGGTACTGCAAACGTGAGCATTGAACGCGTAGACGGTCCAAATTCTTAATTCTCCAATGAAGTGACTGCATTTAACAGACCACGCCTAGCGTGGTTTTTTATTTGTAGCCTCTTAGCCTTTCTAATCTTCAGTAAGCCTAATTTTGACCCTTCCCGCATTCTTGTTTATATTGGAGTCCTTCCCCATGATTAAGGACTATCATGAAAACAATCAACGAATGGTTTGATGAATACAGCGAAAGTCATCAAAATAAAACCAATAAAATGATTCACTGGATTTGCGTACCCACGATTTATTTTTCAATCGTTGGCATATTGGCGCATTTTAGCGCGCTACTTACTGCTGTCTCACTTGCCTTAGCATTTATCTTTTACGCACGTTTAGACATTGTGCTTGCTGTTGCAATGGCCGCGTTAACGTTAATCATGGCATGGCTAATTTGGGTATTACCAGTTGGATATGGCTTTTATATCGCGCTCTTTATATTCGCATGGATTGGTCAATTTTATGGCCATAAAATTGAAGGTAAAAAGCCCTCTTTTTTCAAAGATCTCCAATTCCTCCTCATTGGCCCTATTTGGTGTTTAGACACATTTGCAAGCAAAGTAATTGGTGATTGGAAAACACGCTATAAATCGCAAATAGAGAGCATTTAAAGCATTGTTAATTTCATAGATCTCTTTTTCACTTCTTCCACATCGGTTTTCTTCATATTCGATGCTTAAAACCCTATTGTTTATAGGTGTATTTATCTCTGGTATTTCCAATCATTTTTTCTATTTATACGTCCAAAAAGCCAGTGTTTAAACACTGGCTTTTACTCAATATGGTTAATCCAATTTTATGTTGATAGCTTCATCTAAATCATGATCATTTAAATGACTAAAGTTAAAAATGACTACGTGATTTTTATTGATAGGTTTTACCTTGATGCTTTAACCAACCATCCTGATGACGTCCATTCGGATCGTGATGTGTCCAGTGCATCACACCTCCCTTATCTGAATATTCGTATTCACCGTAAAATTGAACTGTATCGCCTTTTTGCAAGTCGTCAATTCGTGGAGCAAGATCGATATTATGCGCGACCAAAAGCGTTTGACCATTATTTAAGGTCAAAATGAACTTTTGATGGCGACTACCTTCATTATCATCTCGTAGTACCGCTTTCACTTGACCTGCACCTTCAACCTGAACATTACTGAGTTTACTTTTAAATGCATGCGCAATGATATCTTCAGCACTCTGCCCTTTTTGTTGAGCATCTGCGGGTTGTACTGGTTCTATTTGTGGCTGTGAGTTTTGTTCAGCTGTCGTCTGAACTGGTGCAGTTTTTTGTTGTTGTAAATCGATTCCGAAATAAGCTGCTACAAGCGCAACAATAATTCCGCCGATGGTTAAGTTTGTTTTGTTTGCCATAAGATAGTTTAAATCTAAATTTTCAACTCATTATAGTCATTAAAATTGATAAAAATAGAATCTGTGAACAAGAATGCACACAATATAAAGTTTAAATAGCTTTGAAATCAGTAAAGCTACAGCCATAAAAAAAGCCCTCTAAAACGAGGGCTTTTTTCTACAAATAATCAGAGATTATTTTGCAGCAGCTTGAGCAGCAGCAACTTCTTCAGCGAAAGAAAGTTCAGCTTTTTTCTCAATACCTTCACCAACTTCGAAACGTACGAAGTTAGCAACAGTAGTACCAGTTGCTTTAAGAACTTCTGCAACTTTCTTATCGTTGTCGATAACGTACATTTGGTTCTCAAGAACAACTTCGTTCAAGTATTTCTGAACTGAACCAGTTACCATTTTTTCAACGATGTTTGCTGGTTTACCAGATTCAATTGCTTTCGCTTCAGCAATTTCTTTTTCTTTAGCGATAAGTTCAGCAGAAACGCCAGCTTCGTTTACAGCAACTGGGTTGAATGCAGCGATGTGCATAGCCAAACCTTTACCAGTTTCAGCATCACCAGCGTATGCAACTACAACACCGATTTTTAAACCGTGTTTGTAAACTGCAAGGTTGTCGCCTTCAACGATTTGAGCACGACGTACTTGGATGTTTTCACCGATTTTTTGAACAAGCGCGATACGAGCTTCTTCAACAGTAGCACCATCTTCAAGTTTCAATTCAGCAATTTGAGCAACGTCAGTTACACCAGCAGCAAGCGCAGCAGCAGCAACTTTAGCAGAGAAACCAGCAAAGTTTTCGTCTTTAGCAACGAAGTCAGTTTGACAGTTCACTTCTAAAAGGATTGCTTTATTACCTTCTTGAGCGATAGTGATCGCGCCGTCAGCAGCAATGTTACCTGCTTTTTTAGCAGCTTTAGCTTGACCAGATTTACGAAGGTTGTCGATCGCTAATTCGATGTCACCGCCCGCTTCTGTTAATGCTTTTTTACATTCCATCATTGCAAGACCAGTACGATCGCGCAATTCTTTAACCATGCTTGCTGTAACTGCAGTCATGTTAATCTCCTAAATACGGTAGAAAATGAATTCTTTTTTAGAACAGAAACGGCCCAGAGCTGTCTCTTGGGCCGTCTGCATACATGACGCTTACTTTGCCACCATCACGTGTCGCAAAAATGACAAGCTTACGTCAAACGCATTAAGCCTCAGAAGCAGGAGCTTCTTCGCCTTTAGCTTGTGCATTTGCTTGTGATTGAGCATATTCTTTACCAGCAAGAATCGCATCAGCCATAGCAGAAGCGTAAAGAGTAACTGCACGGATCGCATCGTCGTTACCAGGAATAACGTAGTCTACGTTGTCTGGGTTAGAGTTTGTATCAACGATACCGATAACAGGAATACCAAGGTTTTTAGCTTCTTTAATAGCAATTGCTTCGTGATCAACATCGATTACGAATAATGCGTCAGGTAAACCACCCATGTTTTTAACGCCGCCAAGAGCGCGTTCAAGTTTTTCCATCTCACGAGTACGTTCTAAAGCTTCACGTTTAGTAAGTTTAGCGAAAGTACCGTCAGTAGATTGAGTTTGAAGGTCTTTTAGACGGTTGATTGACTGGCGAAGAGTTTTCCAGTTAGTCAACATACCACCCAACCAGCGGTGATCAACATATGGTTGACCTGCACGTTGAGCTTGTTCACGGATGATTGCAGAAGCTGCACGTTTTGTACCAACGAACAAAACTTTGTTCTTTTTGCTAGCCAAGTTGTTAGCAAAGTTCAAAGCATCATTTAACGCAGGAACAGTGTGCTCAAGGTTGATGATGTGAATTTTGTTGCGCGCGCCGAAGATGTATTCGCGCATTTTTGGATTCCAAAAACGTGTTTGGTGACCGAAGTGTGCGCCTGCTTGAAGAAGGTCGCGCATGCTTACGTTGTAATCTGCCATTTTCTTTACCTTAAAGTTTGGGTTAGGCCTCCATATACCCGCATTCTCCACCTAAAAAGGCACCCAGAGAAATGTGTCGATATATGTGCGGATTTTATTGCCCCATCGCACAAAGCTCGTGAAAGATATTCACGAAAAAGCATTTGATAAAATGGGCGGCTATTTATACCATAGTCACATACAAATTTCCAAAAGTTTTTAGAGATCATGAACAGTACTTACGAAGCTCCACGTCGATTAATTAAAACTCCTGACGAAATTGAAAAAATGCGCGTCGCGGGTCGACTGGCGGCAGAAGTTTTGGATATGATCAAACCGCATATTGTTCCAGGTGTGACTACCCTCGAACTTGATACGATTTGTCATGACTATATTGTCAATAAACAAGAAGCTATTCCTGCATGTCTAGGTTATGGCGCTGCGCCGGGTCGTCCAGCATTTCAGCACGTTATCTGTACTTCAGTGAACCATGTGGTGTGTCACGGTATTCCATCTGAAAGCAAAAAGTTAAAAAAAGGTGACATTTTAAACATCGATGTCACTGTGATTAAAGATGGTTACCACGGTGATACCAACATGATGTATATCGTCGGTGGTGAAACCACTATTTTAGCGAACCGTTTATGCAAAGTTGCCCAAGAAGCCATGTACCGTGGTATGGCGGTGGTAAAACCAGGCGCAACCATGGGCGATATTGGTAATGCTATTCAACAATATGTTGAGTCAGAACGTTTTGGTGTTGTACGTGAATATTGTGGTCATGGTATTGGTACCGTTTTCCATGACGAACCACAAGTTTTACACTACGGTCAACCCAATACAGGCATGATCTTAGAAGAAGGCATGACATTCACGATTGAACCAATGGTGAATGGTGGCGACTGGAAAACCAAACTTCTTGGCGATAAATGGACTGTCGTGACTAAAGATCATAGCTTGTCTGCACAGTACGAACACACGCTACTTGTAACAAAAAATGGTGTAGAAGTGCTAACTGCTCGCCCTGAAGAAGATTTATCGCGTTTTGTTCAATAAGCAAAGTATTTGAAGTATAAAATTTAATTAAAAAGGTCACACATATTGTGGCCTTTTTTATGCCTTTTTTTATCCGTGACTTTAAGATTTTTCCATAAAATTTGATTAAAAATTTAAGTAACTCAATGTAAATTTTCTTAATTATAGGGTTAGGATGGAATATCACACTTTTTTGCACATTGTTGATTTTGCCACTCCCCATTACTGTGCATTTAAGCTAAGATAGTGTGCTTTTTATTTTTTAATCCCTATAAGAAGGAATACTGCCGTGGACGTACGTCTGTCTGATCGTGTAAATAGCATCAAACCGTCCCCTACACTTGCTGTTACTAACAAAGCTGCTGAATTGAAGGCTGCTGGTAAAAACGTAATTGGTTTAGGCGCAGGTGAACCGGATTTCGATACCCCACAACACATCAAAGATGCTGCAATTGCTGCTATCAACAATGGCTTCACTAAATATACAGCTGTTGACGGTACTCCAGGTCTTAAAAAAGCAATTATTGCTAAATTAAAACGCGACAATAACCTTGATTACGCTGCAAACCAAATCTTGGTTTCTTGTGGTGGTAAACAATCTTTCTTTAACTTGGCACTTGCTTTGTTAAACAAAGGTGACGAAGTAATTATCCCTGCTCCTTACTGGGTAAGCTACCCAGACATGGTGATCATTGCTGAAGGTACTCCTGTAATCGTGAAATGTGGTGAAGACCAACGTTTCAAAATTACGCCTGCTCAATTAGAAGCTGCAATCACTGACAAAACTCGTTTAGTGGTTCTAAACAGCCCTTCTAACCCAACAGGTATGATCTACACTAAAGAAGAATTACTTGCTTTAGCTGACGTTCTACGTAAATACCCAGAAGTTTTAGTTGCTTCTGATGATATGTACGAACCAATCCGTTGGGACGACGAATTCTACAACATCGCAACAGTTGCACCAGACCTTTACGACCGTGTAATCGTTCTTAACGGTGTATCTAAAGCTTATGCAATGACTGGCTGGCGTATTGGCTACGCAGCGGGCCCTGCTAAACTGATCGGTGCGATGAAAAAAATCCAATCTCAATCAACTTCAAACCCAACTTCTATTTCACAAGTTGCTGCTGAAGCTGCATTGAATGGCCCTCAAGACGTTCTTGAGCCAATGATTGAAGCATTCAAACGCCGTCACGACCTAGTTGTGAAAGGCTTGAACGACATCAACGGTATTACTTGCCTTCCTGCTGACGGTGCATTCTATGCATACGCAAACATCCGTCCACTGATTCGTGCAAAAGGTTTAAAATCTTGCACAGAATTCTCTGCATGGTTATTGGAAGAAACTGGTGTTGCAGTAGTTCCTGGTGATGCGTTCGGTCTAGGTGGTTACATGCGTATTTCTTATGCAACTGCAGACGAAGTGCTTGTAGATGCACTTGCACGTATCAAGAAAGCTGCTGACTCAATCGAAGGCGTAGACGCTGCGATTGCTTCAATTGCTGCTGAAAAATAATTTGATCTAAAGATCAAATCAAAAAAACCCGCGATATTCGCGGGTTTTTTATGGTTTACATTTCACGGCTTAATATTGTGATGATTTAAAAGCCTCATCGTTTAAATCTCATGCAGTCCCCAATAGACTTCAGTTTTAGGAGTACAGAAGAATCCTTCAAAGGGGTGAATTTCTAGAATCTGATCAATGATTTTTTTTGAAGAACATAAAAAAGTACAGTGACTGTCCCAATGTGTGGCAAATAGAAGCTGATAATCTTCAGTGTAATTACATACATCAAGCAGATCATTTGCGATCAAATAATCAATCTGCATTTTTTTCGGTTGATTTATCCCATGCTCATCAACCGTCAGCAAAAAGTCATAGCCGATTTCTTTCAATGCATATAAAAGCGGATTTTCTAAAAATGGCGAAATAAGCCCATCATCACATGGATTAATAATTTCACTCTGCTTGTATAAATCAAGAACCTGCTTTTCCCACATTTTATTTTCATATTGTTGTTTAATTCCGCCAATCATCGTCCTTAATGCAACATCAATTTGAGAGACATTCTCCAGCTCAGACAAATTTAAAATTTCATGCCATGCAATTGGATAACAGCCTTTGATAAACTCATTTTTTTCAGGCCACGTTTCAACATTATAACGTTCCAGTTCCAATGTGACTGCTTTATAAAAGGGATGCAAAATGATATATACCGATTCAAAAACGCCCTGATAATATTCTAAAATCTTTCCATCATAAGGATAAGAGGCGTAAATTTCAGGAGTTAATACATTATTTTCTTTCATGATTTATATCTTCTAATTTTCATGTTTTTCAGAATACCCTTTCCCTGCCGAAGACCAAACCACCAAGTCAATTCCGGCGAAGACAATTACTTCGGGTAAAATAATATGCCAACTCAAAGGCACACCGATAAACCACATTCTGCAGATAATGGCTAAATACAGCACAGACAATTGAACACTTCTCCGTCACACAGTCTATCTACTTCACTAAGGTATATACAACTTGAGGCTAAATCGCCAAAGAGCATCGATAGAATGATATCTTTGGGCTATTCGAAGCTTTGACAAAATAAATCAAAAGCATAAAAGGAATTTCCAGCACAAAATTGGCTAAACAACTTGTCATTTGACAACTTTGATAAAACCTATCTCTCTTATAGCAACGAATAGCTCTATCTATCATCGTACTGCACATATAAGTCTTACCAAATCGACTCTTCATTTCATTCTCTTTAATTGACGCATCTGCTGTTTTTTGTTTTATTAATAATCAAGTTCCAAAAAGGAACTAAAAACTTAGTAAAAGGAAAAGCACAATGAACCCAAAAGAAATGACTGGACTGCAACTTCTACAAGCCATGTGTGCAGGGAAAATTCCTCCTGCAAGTATTAGCGAAACTATTCCTATGCAGCCTTATGAAGTATCTGAGGGCTGTATTAGCTTTAAGGCTAAAGCAGATGCACGACACTTAAATCCGCTTGGCGGCGTGCATGGTGGCTTTGCTGCTACGGTACTCGACTCGGTGACAGGTTGTGCCATTCACACGTTATTAGAGGCTGGTGTGGGTTATGGCACCATCGACTTAAATATTAAAATGTGTCGTCCGATCCCAAAGAATGTTGAACTTACAGCGATAGGAACAGTCATTAATATCAGTAAAAATTTAGGGATTTCTGAAGGGAAAATTATTGATGACAATGGCAAACTTTATGCACATGCAACTGCAACTGCAACTTGCATGATTATACGTCCTTAATATTTTATTTTTCTGCTCGCAATTCAATGCGAGCAGATGATGGTTCAAACTTAAATTGCTGAATGTAAGGCGCGAATTAATTGGCCTTCACTTAGATCAATCCGATTACTGCCCTTTTGAAAGCAGTAATATTTTAAAGCACTATCTAACTCAACACGAAGTTCTTGTTGTTCTGAAATAGACCATACTTTAGAACGATTTGAGCCTGATAACGCATTACCTGCCAATTGGTATAAATACAAATCTTGCTTGCGTTGTAAAGGCACACGACGACCATCATCTTGATGTTCAAAACGTAAATGACATGGCGCGTTGATCAACCATTTTTCACTAAACCACAGTTGTAATAAATCACCCAATGCCAAGTCACGTCGACCCAAAGGCCAAACGTCAACGTACGCACCTTCCACAGGTGTTTGATATTGCTCTTGGTTACTAATAATGGAAAGATAGTTTTCTTGGTAAAAAGAAAAGTTTGAAAAAATCTGAGAAATAGTCAGCGTATTCATTCGCTTTCTCCTGTTTAGCCATTTTAGTGCTGGCAAGTTGGGTTTAAATCCACACTGTTTAAACATATGTTTAAACGCTCTGTTGTTACATTCAGACTATCAATTGAATTTTTTCTTTGCAAGCCTAAGATTAATTTTTTCTAAAAAATCCTTCTTTTTGTTCAAATAAAAAACATCTATCACGCATTTCTCCTCATATTGGTATTTTTAGCTTGACCCTCTTCAAAATCTGCTTATAATCGCATTCAGATTCTCCAATAGCTCAGTCGGTAGAGCGACGGACTGTTAATCCGCAGGTCCCTGGTTCGAGCCCAGGTTGGAGAGCCAAATTCTAAAGCCCATTTATTTAAATGGGCTTTTTTAATGCCTATGATTTACATATAATCTATAAGTCATTGTCATTAAAATAAAAAAATGTTCATTCAAGTTGATGTTGAATCAAATAAAACTGCCTTAAAACACTATCTCACTGCATTCATTTTTCTTTTAATTTTTATCAGTCCATTTGCAATTTATTTGGTGAGCTGCACACCCGAAAGTGAAATTGAACAACACTTCAAAACACCACCCAATTTATATAATAGTGAATCGAACACCCTTCTTGACAGCAACCTACAATGGTTGATTCCACCTCAGCAGATTCAAAATCACAATACTATTTCCGAAATTTCTGAATTTGTATTGAACGAGATGACAGAAGGACAATATTGGGCGAGTACACCGATTACACTGCAAAACCAATCTGATCAACTGTATGTTCATATCGATTTTGCAGGTCAGCAACAAACTCGAAAAGATCTTGAAATTTCGGTACTGCCGTTATGTATTGTTCACGAAAAAGAAACACCATGTATGAAAGCTGGGTTAAATGCAAGTGGGCAAATCTTTAACATCTCAACTCAAAAAAATACGCAATATCACACATTGGAGACCAATAAATCCTGGATCTTTTATGGCCATGAATTCCAAGAAAATTATATTATCCCACCACAAGCCACACTCAAATTTTTAGTTAAAGCCAACATCCCTGAACACTTAACCCTACAATGGCTTAGGCTAAGCATCAGTAGTAACCCCATTGTGGAGAAACAGCAAAATTTTATGCTCATGACGCAAAACAGTATGAAAATAAAATATGCACTTGCTCTATTGCCACTCTTCATTTTAGCTTTGATGCACATTTTTCAAGGGTTTGAAAGCCTTCGTAATTTATCTATCGGCGCACTTTCAGCACTTTTATTTGTAATCAACACCATCATTTGGGATATCCACTATATGGTGATTGGTTGTCTGATTTTATGTTTTGCAAGTGTCTGTTATTGTTTTGAGAGCCGATATTATCGATTGCTTTATTTAACGGGTTATTTACTAATTGCAGGCTATTCGCAGCAATATTATGGTGGTTTTAATAAACACTTCTTCACCCAAACCAGTTTAATTTTATTGATAGGTTTATCGATGTTTTATCTTGAACCTAAAGATAGCTAAATCATTTTCATAAAAAAGCTCTGCAAATCGCAGAGCTTTTTCTCATTTAACTACCCTTCGATTTAGATCACATTAAAACTCAAAGTATATTTATATCGTTTTAATGCGTCTCCCTTCATTTCAAAAGGCTGCTGATAGTCAATTTTCAGTAAATACTGACCACGATCTGCTAGATTAAAATTTAAGTTTCCATCTTGATCAGTTTTAAGCGTTTTATAAACCTTTCCTTCACGGCTGTAATCCGTAGTTTGCTGCAAAATTTCAATCTGCAAACCCGCAACCGCTTTTTTCTGATCTAGCACTTTCAGTTGTACTGGCTCATTTTGCATAATGGCATTCGGATGAGTTTTAAATTGCACATCAAAACCATCATGTAAATGATTCACCACTTGTGTAGACGTTACACGACGTGATACAAAAGTTTCAATGATTTCTTGGGTTTGAATACTTTTGATTTGCGAATTTTTAGTCAACTCGGCTGTATAAATGACATTTGCATTCGCAGTTTTTTGAGGATCACGCACACCATTGATTAACGCTTTCCACTGCTTTTGATCGTAAGCAAAACGCGCTGTACTTCCCTGCTTTTCACCACGAATACGATACGTGCCATCTTGCTTATTCTCTAAACTATAACTGCTGACTGTTTGAGTTTTTGCCCAATCAGCATCCGCTAAATGTAGTTTGTCACCTGATGGTGTATGTACATGGAAATTAAAATTTTTAATTGCAATTTCAGAGACAAACGGATTGTCATAAAAACCAGAAAGTATGGCACTGTGATTATTAAATGTTTGATAATTTAAAGGCGCAACATAAGGATAATGCGCTTGAGCCTGACCAACCGTACACAAAGCCAAACAGAGTAAAGTGAATTGTAATTTCATATAAAATAGGTGAACTTAAATTGCTTTATTCATAGAGATCGTTTCATTTTAGATTCACCCAAGACAATTGTAAATAATTCTTATTATCGTTTATTTTAAGTGTATAAAAAATCCCCCATTCTGGAGGATTCTTTTTATCAAGCTGCTTTGACTGGCACACCGCTATGAAAGCGGAATAACTCATCTGGGCTGCTAATCAGATTTTTTTCAACTTCACGAATATGCTCAATACGCATCTGAATATCTTCTTTCGGGTTCTTTAGCTTATTGGTCGTCGCCACATCCATGGCTAATGCTAAATAGTCCTCATAATGGCGTGATTCAGACTTTAGCAAATAGCGGTAGTAACGCCCCAACTCTTCATCCACATGTGGTGCAAGCGCATAGAAACGCTCACATGACCGTGCTTCAACAAATGCGCCGATCACCAAGATATCAATTAACGCTTCTGGCTCATAAGTCCGCACTTCTTTACGTAGACCACCTGCATACCGACCAGCACTGATTGCAGTCCATTCCTGACCACGTTTTGCCATCAGTTCCAGCACTTGCTCATAGTGCAGCATTTCTTCACGTACTAGCTGTGCCAGTTTGATTTGTAAATTCGAGAAAAAACTATAACGAAACATCAAATTCATTGCTGTACTTGCTGCTTTCTTTTCACAATTGGCATGATCCTGCATCAGGATACCCAAATTATTTAAAGCTTCATCTAACCATGCTTTTGGTGTTTCACACCCCAAGAAGCCAATGACTGGCTTCATTAGGGCATCATAATCAATATTTGACATATACTTTACTTAAAAATTAACGTACAGATTTAATCGCAGCTTTCATTTGTTTTACAGACTGTGCCAATCCAATAAACACTGCATCAGCAATAATCGAGTGACCAATATTTAGTTCATGAATTTGCGCAATGCGCGCAATCGGAGTGACATTGTCAAGATTTAAGCCATGGCCAGCATTCACAATCAAACCTTTAGATGCGGCATATTCAGCACCTTGAATAATACGTTCCAGCTCTGCCTTCTGCGCTTCAGGTGTTTCAGCATCTGCATATGCACCTGTATGCAACTCAATCGTAGGCGCACCACAGGCAATCGCTGCATCAATTTGAGCAAAGTCAGCATCAATAAATAATGAAACTTCGCAACCAATCGCCGCAAGTGCTTGAGTCGCGTTTTTTACATCTTCAAAATGCCCAACCACATCTAGACCGCCTTCAGTCGTGACTTCTTCACGCTTTTCAGGAACAAAGCATACATGATGCGGCTGAATCTCTTTGGCAAATTCAACCATTTCATTGGTCACTGCCATTTCAAGATTCATATGGGTTTTTAATACAGAACGCATACGACGTACATCATCATCTTTAATATGGCGACGATCTTCACGTAAATGCAGCGTAATCCCTTCCGCCCCCGCTTGCTCACAAATAATTGCGGCATTCACAGGATCTGGATAAGTTGTCCCACGTGCATTTCGTAGTGTTGCCACATGGTCAATATTTACACCAAGCAAAGCTGCCATAATTCTTTCCTAATGACGTTGAGTTTGAGAATTCTGTATCCACAATTGACGACTTTTTAATGGACGATCGCCAAGCAAGGAAGTAATCATTTGTCGGTACAACTTAGACAGTAATTGTAACTGTTCAGGATTAAATTCCCCACCTTTTTCATAATCACACATACTTAAAATATGTTGACCTGACAATGTAGCACGTGAGGCTTTAATGACAGGTTGAAAACCTTCGTTTAAATGAAATTGATAATTTTCATGAGGCTGAATTTGCTGTTGATTTGCATCAGTTGAAAAATCCAACGCAAAACCCAACTCTTCAAGCAGCACATACTCAAATTGTCTAAGGATTTGCCGTAAGAATAGATCAGGGTGGGCCTGGACAGACATGCATTGAAGTTTTTCCAAGGTGTGTGCATATTGAGCAAATGTCTCAGGCATCTCAACCTCTAACGGACATAGCCTCAATAAGACTTCATTTAGATAAAATCCTGAAAAAAAAGCATCACCAAAAAAGAAAATCGGTTGATTTACAATTTCGAGTTTACTAAAGTTTTTAAGTTCGGACTTACCAGATGCTTGCAAGCAAATTGGTTGATACTGGGGAGGTGGCGTTTGCCTGAGAATACCATCAATTCGACCATGCTCCTGAGTAAACAAGTGCACAATATGACTTTTTTCACGATATTTACGATGGTGAATTAAATAACCATGCAGTATCTCATTACGCATGATTTGAAATATTAATCCTTGTCTTTCTTTTTCTTGTCGTCTTCATCTTCATCCCCATCTGGAATGACTGCACCCACAACTGCAGCAGTACCTTTAACCACGCCTTTTGTGGTTTTATAAGCCACTTTGACAGGAACAGTAACGATTTTATGAATACACCCTTGTAGAAACAAAACACATGCCACTACAGCTAATACTTTCATCATTACTCTTCCCTCAAAGTTTGTTATTTAACGATTAGATATCGCTATAACCCAAGCTTTTCAACGCACGTTCATCATCAGACCAACCACCTTTGACTTTCACCCAAAGTGTCAGCATGATTTTTTGCTCGAACATTTTTTCCATATCCACACGTGCATCCATACCGATTTTCTTCAGTTTGGCACCCTTCTCACCAATCACAATAGCCTTCTGACCAGAGCGATCGACAAAAATCGTCGCATCAATATAGGTACACGCCGCTTTAGGACGACCAGTTTTTGGATTAACTGTTGCTTCTTCTGTTTTAAACGACTCAATTTGAACGGTTAGATCATAAGGAAGCTCTTCCCCCAATTGACGCATGATTTTTTCACGAATAATTTCAGAGGCAAGGAAGCGCTCTGAACGATCCGTTAATTGCTCAAGTGAATACAGTGGTGGTTGGAATGGTAAATATTTCTCAATCGTGCTGCGCAAATGATCTAAATTTGCACCACGTAATGCTGATACAGGAACAATTTCTGCAAAATTCATTAATTTTGCACGCTCTTGTATCAATGGTAATGCATGGTTTTTATTCTCTAGTGTATCAATTTTATTGATCACAAGAATCACTGGCATATCGGCATTTTTTAGCTTTTCTAACACTAAATCATCATTCTGTGTCCATTTGTCTGCATCAATCACAAACAAAACTAAGTTCACATCACGAAGTGCAGAATGTGCCGCACGGTTCATCATTTTATTGATGGCACGGACTTCTTTTTTGTGCATCCCCGGGGTATCTACGAATACCGCTTGAGATTTTTCGCGTGAGTCAATACCCACAATTTTATGACGTGTGGTCTGTGGTTTACGAGAGGTAATGGAAAGTTTTTGACCCAAAATATGGTTCATCAACGTTGATTTACCCACGTTTGGACGACCAACAATGGCCACAAACCCACTTTTAAAATCGGCTGGAATTTCAGTGCCTTGCGCACTAAAAAACTGACTAATTAAATCGTTACTGTCGCCTTGCGACTCATGATCAGCATCTACGTGATCGGAATGAGTAGTCATTAAGACTTTTTCTCCAAAATTTCTAAGATTTCTGCCGCTACAGCTTGTTCAGCAAAGCGACGGCTTGAACCTTCACCGTATTTAACAGGGTGCCCTTCGACTGTACATTCAACTTTAAAATGTTGGTTTGGAGCATCACCCTGAATATCTACAACCTCGTAAACCGGGAGAGGTTTTTTACGTGCTTGTAAATACTCTTGCAAACGTGATTTAGGATCTTTCAGTTGATCAGTTGGTTCAATATGATCTAAATATGGCACATACCATTTAAGAACAATCGGTTCCAGAATTTTTAAATCCTGACAATCGACATAGATTGCACCAATGATCGATTCAACGGTATCCGCAAGTATAGACTCGCGATGATGACCGCCAGATTTCAACTCACCTGTACTCAAGATTAATTCTTGACTGAGTTTTAAGTCATTGGCAATTTTACCTAGCGCTTCCTGACGAACCAGTGTTGCACGCATACGCGTTAGACGCCCTTCATTTTCATGCGGGTAGGCATGGTACAGATAATTGGCAATTATCATACCCAACAATGAATCGCCCAGATATTCTAGGCGTTCATAATTGTATTTATGGCTCACCGATCGGTGGGTCAAGGCCAGTTGTAACAATTCAGGTTGTTTAAACTGATAACCGATACGACTTGCTAAACGAGCTTCATTTAGCTTGGACTGAGCTTTGATCAAAACTTTTCTCGAACTTCAACACAATATCAATATTCAATAAGAAAGGTTTTCTTATTTCATAATCTGTTTTCACTTGTAGACCGTCTACATTAGTGACTTGAGCAATATCTTTAAAGTTTAAATCACGCACACCATTCATATCTAAACGCTGTGACATTTGTGACTCAAACTTACTCGGAGCAATATTTTTAGGACTGCTCTTCATTAACGCTTCAATTTCATTGTTGACGAGACGGTCATCAACATACGGTCCCCAAACCGCAATTAATGCTTTAGCTAAAAAAGCAAAACCAATAATAGCAATTAAAATTGCTATATAAGACGTTCCCCGTTGATGTCTCATTTTATTTTCCTGATGTAAGACTAATCAATACTGCCATTACGACTAAATGAAGGCAGTTTTAAACCAGGTTCCTTATGCATCCACTTGTAAAAAGCACGTCCAGTGAGGTTTTCTTCAGGCACAAAGCCCCAAAAACGACTGTCCGCACTTTGATCACGATTATCCCCCATCGCGAAATAGTGACCTTTAGGAACCTTAACTTCCCAATATAAACCATTTTCTGTTGAATATTTACCATTTTCAACATAGTTGATAAATGGCGCTTGGCGCGCAACATTGACGCCGTCAAGCTCACGCATGGTAAACGTATGCTTACCCATGGTTTCTTTATGATAAATCGATGTAGGTGTATCGAGTTGATCTTTTTCACGGCTAAATTCAACTGGAACTTTTGCCACTTTCTGACCATTCACACTCAGTTGACCATGATCATAAATAATATGATCACCTGGTAAACCGACCACACGTTTAATATAGCTAATGGTTGGTTGCGGTGGATAACGGAATACAATTACATCTCCACGCTCAGGTTCACCAACATCAATAATTTTTTTATTAATAATAGGTAATCGTACACCATACTGATATTTATTCACCACAATAAAATCACCTGTCTCTAAAGTTGGAACCATAGAGTCTGATGGAATATTAAATGGCTCATATAAGAATGAACGCATCACCAAAACTATCGCTAGAATCGGCCAGAAGTCATAAGCCCACGCGATAACGACGTTTTCATTCCCCTTACCTTTGGTCTGCCGTTGTTTCCAGACAAACTTATCCAACAGCCAAATTAGGAAAAAAATGACTGTGGCAGGAACAAGGATCAAATTAAAGTCAAAATCCATGAGCTCATAAACCTCTATTTATTATCTTTCTACTTTCAATACCGCAAGGAACGCTTCTTGTGGGATTTCAACACTACCCACTTGCTTCATACGTTTCTTACCTTCTTTTTGTTTCGCAAGAAGTTTCTTCTTACGTGACACGTCACCACCATAACATTTTGCCAATACGTTTTTACGCATCGCTTTTACAGTTGAACGTGCAATGATTTGCGCACCAATTGCTGCTTGAATAGCCACATCAAACATTTGACGTGGAATCAAATCTTTCATTTTTTCAACTAGAGCAATACCACGGTGACGAGCATCTTGGCGGTGACAAATCATGGCCAAGGCATCAACCTTCTCACCATTAATTAACACATCAACCTTAACGAGAGATGAACTCTCAAAACGGACAAAGCTATAGTCAAGCGATGCAAAGCCACGTGAACATGATTTCAACTTATCAAAGAAATCCATTACCACTTCAGCCATTGGAATTTCAAACGTAATGGCCACTTGGTTCGCCATAAACTTCATATTTTTTTGAACGCCGCGACGTTCAACACATAAAGTCATCACATTACCCAAGTATTCTTGCGGTACCAAGATGTGACATTCAGCAATTGGCTCACGTAAGTCTTCAACTGTTGAACCATCCGGCATTTTAGAAGGGCTATCGATATAAATGGTTTGACCATTTTTCATCACCGCTTCATAAATTACGGTTGGTGCAGAAGAAATCAGGTCAAGATCATACTCACGCTCTAAACGCTCTTGTACGATTTCCATGTGCAGCATACCCAAGAAGCCGCAACGGAAACCAAAACCGAGTGCATCTGAACTTTCTGGTTCAAAGAATAATGCTGAGTCATTAATTTGCAGTTTGTGCAGCGCCTCACGGAACGGTTCAAATTCACTTGAATCGATTGGGAACAAACCTGCATAGACCTGTGGTTTGACTTTCTTGAAGCCCGGTAATGTTGCTACTTCTGGTGTGGTTGCCAAGGTAATCGTATCACCCACTGGAGCACCAAAAATATCTTTAATACCCGCAATCACAAAACCAACTTCACCTGCTTCGAGCATGTCCGTTTCTGTGTGTTTCGGATTAAAAATACCTACTGAAGTAATGATGTGCGTTTGACCTGTTGATTTCATCAACATTTTATCGCCTTTACGCACACGGCCTTCTTTAATACGAACCAAAGAAACCACGCCTAAATAGTTATCGAACCAAGAGTCGATAATCAAGGCTTGTAAAGGTGCATTACGATCGCCTTGTGGTGCAGGGATGACATTCACCAGTGTTTCAAGCACACCTTCAATGCCTAGACCCGTTTTCGCTGAACACGTCGGTGCTTCAGTCGCTTCAATACCAATAATATCTTCAATTTCTTGAATCACACGTTCTGGCTCTGCTTGCGGCAAATCGATTTTGTTTAAAACCGGTAGAACTTCTAGACCTTGTTCAATTGCGGTATAGCAGTTAGCAACAGACTGGGCTTCTACACCTTGTGCAGCATCGACCACCAATAATGCGCCTTCACATGCAGCAAGTGAACGTGAAACTTCATAAGAAAAGTCAACGTGCCCAGGTGTGTCAATAAAGTTAAGCTGGTATTCTTCACCGTTAGGATGAGTGTAATACAAAGTCACAGACGTAGCTTTAATCGTAATACCACGCTCACGTTCTAATTCCATAGAATCTAGAACCTGTGCCTGCATTTCACGATCTTGCAGGCCACCACAAGTTTGAATAAATCGGTCGGCAAGCGTCGACTTACCATGGTCGATATGCGCAATGATCGAGAAGTTACGAATGTTTTTTATATCAACAGATTTTTTAGCTTGCGCCATGGGCTACCTTGGAAAAATAAAAGCGCTATGCATGCAATTCTTTATGCATAGCAAAAGCCGAATAGAAATTGCCGAGGATTATAGCAGATGGATTTTTCAAAGTATCGAAAATAATGCATTGCTTTCATGCTAACCACTTTTCCTGCGTGTAAAACTTAACTAGTCTTCGCTTTAGTATGAGGTTTCAATTAAAAATCAGAAATCATAAGCACTAAAATCAAGCGGATTTATGCTATCTGCGATGGGTTGATAAGCTTGGGTAAATGTTGGCGACATGCGCTTTGGACGGCCTGTAGCAATTTCAATGCATGCCCACTGTGTATTGCCTGTAAATAATATCGCTTTGTCTTTAGGGCGATAAAATACATACTGCCGAAACGAATACAATGCATTGATATCATTTAGCCAAGTTCGTAAAATAATCTCCTCACCTTTGAGCGCTGCTTTACGATATTGCACATGATGCTCAACAGCGACCATGGCATGCTTCAATTCAATATATTCTTTTAAGCCTAAACCCAAAGCTTCAATATGTGCTGTCGCGACATCTTGCATCCAACTGACGTACACCACGTTATTCACATGATTTAATGTGTCGATATGTTCAGCTTGAACTGTAATTTTTAAATCAAAGATATCGCTCATAGCGTCCTGCAAATTTTAAATTGTGGCCCACAGTCTACCCATTTTTATCTAAGGGTGAATTGCAAAAACGCTAAAGTTAAAAAACCACTCGCTTGGAGTGGTTTTCATTTAGTAACTCATTACTGAATACGCATGCCCACAATCGCACGCTGTCCCTGACGAATCAAAGAAACACGTGCAATGCTACCATTTTTCAACTCAGAAATAACTTTCACAAAATCTTCAGCATTGTTTACGACTTTATTATTAACTTGGGTGACAACATCCCCCGGCTGAATTCTCGCTTGTGAAGCAATACCACCAGCTCGTACATCTTGAATTAAGACACCGCCTTTTAGACTCAGTTGTTTTAATTCATCTGCGTTTAAGTTGCGAATTGATACCCCAATCACAGGACCTTTTTTCACAGATGTCGTTTCAGCTTTTGCAGGCGTATCATCTGGTGCTGTGATCAAGGTTGCTGAAATATTTTGGCGTTTATCATCACGCAGCACTTCAAGCTGAATACTTTGATTTGGACCTGTACGATTAAGATAATTCAGCAGTTCGCCTGTACGTGAAATTGGTGTGCCATTAAATTTCAAAATGACATCACCCACTTTAAAGCCAGCTTTTGCAGCTGGTGAATTTGGTGCAACTTGAGTAATCAAAGAGCCTTCTGGTTTTGAAAGGTTATAAGACTCTGCAAGATTACGATCGATATCTTGTAGCATGACGCCTAAATAAGCACGTGTTACCTTGCCGTTTTTCTTTAATTGGTCTGCAACATCCATTGCAACATCAATGGGAATCGAGAACGATAACCCCATATAACCGCCTGTACCACTAAAGATACGAGAATTTACCCCGACCACTTCACCAGACTGATTAAATAATGGACCACCAGAATTACCCGGGTTCAATGCCACGTCGGTTTGAATGAATGGAACCGAGGTTTCTCCCATCATATTACGCATTTTAGCACTAACGATTCCTGCCGAAGCTGAATAGTCAAAACCAAATGGTGAACCAATAGCCAACACTGGCTCACCTACACGTAAACGGTCAACATTACCTGTGCGTAGCTCTGGAAAATTTGAACCTTTCACCTTTAGCAAAGCCACATCAGTCCGCTCATCACTACCCACAACGGTGGCATCAATTTCACGGCGGTCATTCAATACGATGGTGACTTTCGATGCATCTTCTACCACATGGTGATTAGTTAATAGATAACCATCTTTACTAATAAAGAATGCGCTTCCATAACCGGTCTTTTCTTGCGGCATTTTTTGCTGCGGGATAACGACCTGATTACCAAAAAAGCGTCGTAATATTTCTGGGACTTGCTGCTGTAAAAGCTCTTCTTGACTGAGCTTTTTAACCACATTCACGCTTACGACAGCTGGGCTGACCTGTTCAACCAAATTGGAAAAATCAACAGGACCTGCTGCCTGCGTTTGTACGCTAGCAACCGTAAACACAGCTGCATAAAGTCCCTTTTGTAAATACGATTTATTCATTGTTAGCATTCACTCAATTGTGCTTATCATTTGAAATACGTTAGTTTTTATCACAATGCAAGTCTAAGCTTCGTAATAAAATGTTTGATGATTATTTATGATAAACAATCTTAAACATTCCTTAAATATTACAGATCTATGAATATTTTTCATTATTTAGTTAATTTATAGTCATTGCGTTTTTAGGCAAAAACAGTTGTGATGATCGGACATTTTTAAAATTAGCTGATGGACATGTCTAATTTAAACACGACACATCAATTTGATGTGATTATTGTGGGAAGTGGCGGTGCAGGCCTAAGTTTAGCCCTATCGTTACCAGATCATTTTAATATTGCTGTTTTAGCTAAATCGACGCTGACGGATGCCAGTACATATTATGCCCAAGGTGGTGTTGCTGCCGTCCTCGATAAAACAGATTCTATTGAACAACATATCAATGACACCATGATTGCCGGTGCGCATTTATGTGAAATGGCAGCGGTAAAACAAACCGTTGAAGGTGGTAAATCTTCTGTCGATTTTCTACTGAATCAGGGTGTGCAATTTACTTTAGACGACCAAGAACAGTTACATCTGACACGTGAAGGTGGTCACTCTCACCGGCGGATTATCCATGCAGCAGATGCCACAGGTCGTGCTATTTCCACAACATTGGTTGAACGTGCGCAAGAAAAAGCCAATATTCATATTTTTGAAAATTTTATTGCAATCGATTTAATCACCGCACAAAAATTAAATCCTGAAACTGAAAACCGTGCTCTCGGTCTGTATGCTTTAGATGAAAAAACCGAAAAAGTACATACCTTTTTAGCACCCTTCACTGCCCTTGCCTGTGGTGGTGCCATGAAAGCATATTTATATACATCAAATCCCGACATTGCGACGGGTGATGGTATTGCCATGGCGTATCGTGCAGGCTGCCGTGTTGCCAATATGGAGTTTAACCAATTCCATCCAACCTGTTTATATCATCCTCAAGCTCGCTCTTTCTTAATTACCGAAGCGATGCGTGGCGAAGGTGCCTATTTACGTCTTCCAGATGGTGAACGCTTTATGCTGCGCTTTGATGAGCGTGCCGAATTAGCACCACGCGATATCGTAGCGCGCGCTATTGATTATGAAATCAAACGTCTAGGAATCCGTCATGTTTGGCTTGATATCACCCATAAACCTGCAGAATTTGTCAAAGAACATTTCCCAACATTGTATGCACGCTTAATGGAACTCGGTATTGATATTACCAAAGAAATGATTCCGGTGGTTCCGGCAGCACACTACACCTGTGGTGGCGTTGTGGTTGATGAAAACAGTCAGACCGATATTCCAGGCCTATATGCCATTGGGGAAACCTCTTATACCGGCCTACATGGTGCAAACCGTATGGCGAGTAACTCCTTACTGGAATGTTTTGTCTATGGTATGAGTGCTTCAGCACATATCACAGCACAGCATCAAGGAACTTATCAGGCGCCTCATGTCCCAGAATGGGATGACTCGCAAGTGACCAACCCTGATGAAGACGTGGTGATTTTGCAAAATTGGGACGAGCTTCGCCAAACCATGTGGAACTACGTGGGTATTGTCAGAACAACCAAGCGCCTCCAACGTGCCCTACACCGCATTGAAATGCTTAAGCGTGAAATCACCGAGTATTACCAAGATTACCAAGTCAGTAAAAATCTGATTGAACTCCGCAACTTAGTACTGGTATCAGAAATGATTGTTCGCTGTGCAATGGAACGTAAAGAGTCTCGTGGTCTGCATTTCACTTTAGACTATCCTGAACAAGCAGACGAACTACGTAAAACGGTGTTAAGTCCACCCGATTTCACGGTTGATTGCCCTGTAGTTAATACTGAGTTAGTCTCTTAAAACTTTTAAATCAAAAAAAGCCGCACATAATGTCGGCTTTTTTCGATTTTACTATCCATAAATACGTAGTGCAGCTTTGAAAGTTTCTAAGTGCAGATTTACAAGATCATTCATATTTTGATAGCCCCCAGCCAATACAAACATCAGCGGAATATCTGCACGTTTAGCCAATTTAAAGACCATTTCTTCGCGTTTCTGTATCAAAGCGGTACTAAACCATGATGAGCCAAATGGGTCAGCTTGATGACAATCCATTCCTGCTTGATAAATGATTAAATCTGCACCCCATGCTTTGGCATGCTGTATTCCCTCATGTATGGCCAAGGTATATTGTGCAAAATTTCCACGATCTTTATGCACATGCCGAGTTAAAGAACGTTCATAAGTAGGACAACCAAAACGTAGCCCATAAATACTAAAGTTAAAAAGGTTCTCTAAGCGTCTAGTAAACTCAGCTGTACCATTCCCCCCATGTTGATCGCAATCGAGTACAAAGATTTTTTTATTCGGATTCTGCTGTGCCACAAAAGCCAAACCATTGAAGGTGCAAAATGATCCACCATATTCATACACTGCATGGTGAAAACCCTGTGCAACATTTGCTGCAATGCCTTTTTGCAAAGCCATTTCTGCTGCCATCAACTGCCCTGCATTGATTCTCAGCACTGCATCTCGAAGCTGAGTATTCCAAGGCTTAAAACCTGAAAAGGTCGCAAGCTTAGTGGGCTGCCCTGTCATAAATGCGTCCACATAAACAGGATCATGCACTTGGCTTAAAATTTCAGCGTCAATACACTCAGGCTCATGTATTCTGATATTCTGCCATTGTTCTAAAGCTGTTCCAACCGCCAATAATTTTTCCATACTATTGGTATGGGTATGAGCAAAATATTTTGGCGAAAAGCATACATCTAACATGATGGAAACACTCAAAGTTGCGCTATTGCCACATCTATTAATTGCTGAAGCTCAGTCGTACCTGGACTATACAGACCATTATCCACTTGCTGCTGAAAATGCGTACTGAATGCACGTTTTCGATTTTGTGGCGACACAGCCAAAGTCGTTAAGCGTAAAAACCACCAACCAGAAATGGCCTGATAAGGAATCACAAAACCTTTAAACTCACGATTTTGTCGTTTTTCAACTAATTGTTCAGCATCATAACTCACGGAAAAAAGTGAACCCGCTGGAATACGAACACCATTCATGAGTACAGGTTTCAAGCTGATACAAGAATGGTTATCCCCCATATTTAACTTTTCCATAAATAAGGGCTGACCGTATTCATCTACAAAAATATTAATTTCACCGCTACGTAATACACGTCGATGTGCAATTTTCAAAAAGAAATTTTCAGCCATTGGACAAGAGCCAACTTTTGGCTTATTAGCCAGTGCTTGTACTTCAACAATTTGGTTTTCAGTTGACGATTTTGGCAAAATCACATCTTCAATAAAGGAACAAATAAGCTGACTTTCTTCCAAATTTGCATGTTGCTGGATTTGACGCAAACTTTTTTGAAAATGCAATTCTTTCTGTAAAACCTCGTAAAAGTCTGGGGATTGTTTCAATTGCTGAATATTTTGATTTAAATTTTCATTTAAATCTAGATGACGCCAACTAGACAAATCTAAATGATAAGCACGACTATGATCTAAAATTTTGCGTAAACCATGCGTGTCATATTGATCAAAAAGTTTGAGATCTTGAAATTCATGTGATGCACGCGGCACATTAATATATTCAGCTAACACACGTGTGGCTTGGGTATAGCCACAGCCACGCCGTTCAGTTTGATGTGAGTAATGCTCATTCAACATTTCTGTCAATTTTTCTGACAAAGGATATGTATACTCCTGAAAGAGCCGAATAACTTCATGTGCAGTAGCAGTCATGTATTTAACCAATCAAATCTGTGATTCAATTATAGATTTAAAACAGCACTTGTGAGCTGATTGATTCCTACTAAGTTTTTGAAATTATGCAAATAAAAATACACTACGCAGAAAATTCACCAACCAATACACAATTTAATCTGACTGAGTGCTAAAATTTCATTTAATCCAATCCATCAACTGCATATTTTCAGTTCAATGCCGCTTCGGTGGAATAGAATAGCTTCCTGTTATATGTGCAACAGGCTCATCCACACCTGCTGAATACACCAACACCTCACCATAAATGATGCTTTTACCGACTTTAAGTAATCGACATTCTCCCCGCAAATCTTTATTCGCCTCAGGCTTCCTTAAAAAGTTAATATTCATACTTGTGGTGACTGCAAGTCCGACAATTCCAATCTCTGCAAGTATTGCCACATACAATGCAAAGTCCGCCAAAGTCATCATAGTCGGGCCTGAAACAGTATTGCCAGGCCGCAAATCTTTTTCAGTCACATGCCAAATTAAAGTGGCAGCCTTTTCACCAACTTCAACGATAGTGCAATGCTTTAAGCTTGGCGCAAATTCAGTCTTAAGGAAATTGATAATCTCCTGTTTTGTAGCATGCATAAAAAATCATCCATAACTTTTGCTATGAATGATTTTTAAATCAATTACCTAACAAATACTATGGCATTTTAGATCTGCTGTAGTTGCGATAATGCCTGTTGGAATACATGCTCAGGTGTTTGGGTTGCGTCAAGGCGTTTCATTCGTTCAGGGTGCGTTTGATGAATCTCAGCAAAACCTGATCTTACTTTCTCAAAGAAAGTTGCTTTCTCTTGCTCAAAACGATCTAAAGCACCACGCTCTCTTGCTCTTAACATTCCTGTTTCAATCGGTGCATCAAGCCAAAAAGTAATATCTGGCATACGCGCAACAAAACTTGCATTTAAGACATTGAGCTTGTCACGATCTAAACCACGTCCTGCACATTGATAAGCAAAACTCGAATCAGCAAAACGATCACATAAAACGATTTTACCTTCTGCCAATGCAGGTAAAATCACGCGCGCCAAATGCTGTGCGCGTGCAGCATACATAAGTAACAACTCTGTATCATCACTCATTGCTTCATCATGATTGACGGCCAAAAGTAATGCACGAATTTGTTCAGCCATAGGTGTACCACCCGGCTCACGTGTAAGTACGACATTTTTACCCAAATTTTGGAAATGATCATGTAATTTACGAATGAGTGTAGTTTTACCCACACCTTCCGTACCTTCAAAGCTAATAAACATGCTCACTCCTTAGTTTTTCGCACGAATTACAGATAAATATTCTTGTACTGCGCGGTTATGGTCTTGCAAATTACTACTAAATTTATGACCACCGTTACCTGTAGCCACGAAATAGATGTTATTTGACGCATCTGGATGCATCGCAGCTTCAATAGCTTTTTGACTTGGCAAAGCAATCGGTGTAGGCGGTAAGCCGTTGATCGTATACGTATTATACGCTGTAGGTGTACGTAGATCTTGGCGAGTGATATTACCTTGGTATTTATCGCCCATGCCATAAATAACCGTAGGGTCCGTTTGTAAACGCATGCCTTGTTGTAAACGACGCACAAATACACCAGACACTTGTTCAAGCTCACTATCAATACTGGTTTCTTTTTCAATAATCGACGCCATAATTAAGGCTTCATATTTATCTTTGTACGGTAAATTTTGAGCTCGATTAGTCCAAGCCTGATCTAAGGCTTTAATTTGTCGGTTATACAAATCCTTCAAAATTTTTCGATCAGACTCGCCTTTTGCAAAGAAATACGTATTCGGTGCAAATAATCCTTCAGGATGTGAATACGGAATGCCAAGCTCTTTTAAGATTTGTGCATACGGTAAATGACTGATGTCATGCGTCACCAAAGGGTCATTTTTTAAAGCATCTATCAGTTGCTTAAATGTCGTCCCCTCGATCACTAAAATTCGATTCATTTGCGCATTTTCAGAGTTAGAAATCAGTTTCATGACTTCACGTACGCTCATGCCTTCATGAATTTCATATACACCCGCTTTCAGGGTGTCATTGATCATGAACTTTTGGTACAACTTCAAAATAATAGGAAAATGAACTTGTTTCTCTTTGGCCAGTCGGTCAATAAATCCTGAATAGGTATCCCCTGCGCCAATCGCCAACATTTGCTTTTTGCCTTCCACAGGATAGGCTTTAAATAAACTCGACCACAGTAAGATCGCCGCAAGTACAACGATACCAAGTAGCACAACCAAACATGCTTTAAATGGAAAACCTGCTTTGGCAGATTTTTTCTTATTTGTTTTTTTAGACGCGGTGGACATATTAACGAATCTGACTTAATTGAAGTGTTCGGAAAAGTTCAATACAAGCTTGAACATCTAACTCAACTCCATTCAGAGTTGATGCAATTTTCATGGGACTTAAAGCATTGCAGAAAAAAACACTCTGAAAATGCGTAATTTCATCCATATTGACGTGACGTTGAGTACATGGAATCTGATGCTGCTGCATCCGTTTTAAAATTTCTGCACGCATGACACCATGCACGCCATTATAACGAAGTTCGGGCGTAATCCATCCTTCATTTGTACGAATAAAACAATTACTGCTCACACCTTCGACAACTGTACCTTGCACATCCGTCACCAAAGCTTCCCCCCATGGGGTTTGATCCAACTCTGCTTTGAGCATGACTTGTTCTAATCGATTTAAGGACTTCAAGCCCACCAAACTTGGCATGGTTAACCCAATGGCTTGATGTAATACACCACTTTCGACAGTTTCGTACTCAAAATCTGCAACAGCTTTGGGGTAATAAAACACCCAAACATCTGCTGGATGCTCAGGTAAACTATAGCCACGCTGACCAATACCACGACTCAACACAATTTTTAAAGTGCCATTGACGACATCTTGTTTACGTAACAATTTTAGAGTGTATTCAATAAGGCTTAAATCTGCATTTAGCTTTAAACGTTCATTACTCAGTTTTAATCGTGCAATATGCAAAGCTAAAAGTTCTATTTGTCCTTGGCGAATACGTGCCGTGCTAAAACAGCCATCGCCATAGTGAAAGGCTCGATCAAGTAAATTAACTTGTTCTATTTGCTGCGCATTTTTAAAACACTGCATACGTCGTCATCCCAATTACATCACTTTATTTTAAAAAATAATCGCTCAGCATATATTTCTTTTTTGTTCATATTAAATTCTTTTTTAATTATTTTTTCTGCATTAAAACTACAGATATTCTTGCCTCATCCAACAAAACATGTATAAAAATTGAGGACAACATGAATCTATCGAAATTAAAACTTGGGGTTTGGGCTGCATTCATTTCTGCCACAGCATTTAGTGCATCTGCCAAAGATTTCTTAAATGTGTCATATGATCCAACCCGTGAATTGTATGACAACTTCAATAAAGACTTTAGTGTTTACTGGAAAAAAACCACAGGCCAAGACATTAACTTTAAACAATCTCATGGTGGCTCAGGCAAACAGGCTCGTGCAGTTATTGATGGTCTAGATGCAGATGTCGTCACTTTGGCTTTGGCTGCAGATATTGATGAAATTGCTGCACGTGGTTTAGTTGCAAAAGACTGGCAAAAGAAATTCCCACAAAACTCAACGCCATATACATCGACCATTGTGTTCTTAGTGCATAAAGGCAACCCGAAAGGCATTAAAGACTGGGGCGATTTAATTAAACCCGGTGTCGACATTATTACCCCCAACCCAAAAACATCGGGTGGTGCGCGCTGGAACTATCTAGCAGCGTGGGCTTGGGCAAAACATCAAGCAGGTGGTAATGATGCAAAAGCCCAAGAATTTGTCCGTCAAATCTATAAGCAAACCAAAGTCCTCGACTCAGGCGCACGTGGTGCAACAACTACATTCGCAGAACGTGGTATTGGTGACGTGTTATTGGCTTGGGAAAATGAAGCACATTTGGCAGTTCGTGAACAGCCAGGTAAGTTTGAGATTGTGACCCCTTCACTTTCTATCTTGGCCGAGCCGCCTGTTGCGATTGTAGAAAAAAATGCCAAGAAAGATGGCAATGAAAATTTAGCCAAAGCGTATTTAAATTATCTGTACTCACCTGCAGGTCAAACTATTGCCGCACAGAACTATTATCGTCCACGGAATGCGGCAGTTTTAGCAAAATATAAAAATGTTTTTAAACCTTTAAAACTCGTCACGATTGATAAAGAGTTTGGTGGTTGGAGCAAAGTGCAGAAAAAGCATTTTGAAAATGGTGGCGTCTTTGACCAAATCGTGAAGACCAATAATTCCAAATAATGCTTTAAATCCTGAAAAGCATCGTCCTTTCGCATAAGGTCGATGCTTTTTTTTCGTAGCTACGTCTGTTATCTTTTTTATTCATATAAAATTCGTTTTTAATTATTTTTTATGCATAAAGATTGGCGCTATTCTTCACCCATGTTACAGATAAAGTAAAAATTATTGAGGTTCACATGAGTATTTCCGCAAAATTAAAATTGGGTGTTCTTGCTGCAGTCATTTCGACGGTTTCTTTTGGCGCAGCTGCAAAAGACTTCTTAAACGTATCTTACGACCCAACGCGTGAACTCTATGAAAGTGTGAATAAAGACTTCAGTAAATATTGGGAAAGCCGTACAGGTCAAAAAATTAATTTTAAACAATCTCATGGTGGTTCAGGTAAACAAGCGCGTGCCGTCATTGATGGCTTAGATGCCGATGTGGTGACTTTAGCTCTCGCAGCAGATATTGATGTGATTGCAGAAAAAGCCAAACTTTTACCTGCAGATTGGCAAAAGAAACTTCCGCAAAACTCAACGCCATATACCTCAACTATTGTGTTCTTAGTACGCAAAGGCAACCCAAAAGCGATTAAAGATTGGGGCGATCTAGTTAAACCAGGCGTGGGTATTATTACCCCAAACCCGAAAACTTCAGGCGGTGCGCGTTGGAACTATCTAGCTGCGTGGGCTTGGGCAAAACATCAAGCGGGTGGTAATGATACAACGGCTCAAGAATTCGTCCGTAAGATTTATAAAAACACCAAAGTACTCGATTCAGGCGCACGTGGTTCGACTACGACCTTTGCTGAACGTGGTATTGGTGATGTATTGCTGGCTTGGGAAAATGAAGCACATTTAGCGATTCGTGAACAACCGGGTAAGTTTGAAATTGTGACTCCTTCACTTTCAATTTTAGCTGAGCCACCTGTTGCTGTTTTAGAAAAAAATGCAGAGAAAAAAGGCAATCTTTATTTAGCCAAAGGTTATTTAAACTTCCTTTATTCACCACGTGGTCAGCAAATCGCAGCTCAGAACTTTTACCGTCCACGTAACGCTACAACGCTTGCACAATACGTATCAGTCTTTAAGCCACTTAAACTCGTAACCATTGATAAAGAATTTGGTGGTTGGGATAAAGTCCAAAAAGCACACTTTGAAAATGGCGGCGTGTTTGACCAAATCGTCAAAGCCAACAATGGAAAATAAGACCATTCATTGACTGAATCAGGAGAACTTGACATGACACATACAGTAATTGTCCCGGGTGTAGGCGGTAGTGAACACGCACATTGGCAATCTTGGTTACAACGTCAGCTCATGTCTAGCTCTCGTGTTCAGCAAAAAGACTGGAATCATCCTGTACTCAAGGACTGGATTAAACAATTCGTTAAAACCGTACGACCTTTACAGGGTGAAATTCAAATTGTGGCGCATAGCTTTGGTTGTTTAACCACGGTGGCAGCATTGGCCTTGTATCCAGAACTCAATAAAAAAATCAAAAATTTAGTTTTGGTTGCGCCAGCCAATCCAGCACGCTTTGGAGAAAACGGCTTTGCACGCGACAGTACAACGGATTACAAAGCTTTTTTTCATCAGCTGAGTATTAGTGTGCCGACAACGATGTTGATTAGTGAAAATGATCCTTGGCTTGGCTTTGAAGATGCAAAACAACTTGCTGATGCTTGGAAGCTTTACCCTGTGAATATGGGTGCTGTGGGTCACATTAATGTTGCATCAGGTTTTGGACCGTTTCCTGAAATTTTCAATTACTTAATTTCAGAAAACCACATGAAACATATCAGCTTTACTGATGAAAACAAGTATTTATTTCAATTTGCTTTTTAAGTACTGAGCATTAAGCTTGTCGCAAAATCATTTATTCAATTTTGCTGACCTTTTAAGTCAGCTTTTCTCATTTTGAGGAGTCAACATGTCGCAGCGATCCCGAGTGCTGCCAGGATTTGGTCTTTCTCTAGGCTTTACCCTAGCGTATTTATCCTTAATTGTGCTCATTCCCCTTTCGGCCGTATTTATTAAATCTTTAGGTATCGGTTGGGATGGACTATGGGAAATTTTAAGCTCAGAACGTATTTTAAAATCGTTACAACTGAGTTTTAGTGCCGCCATTATTGCTGCGTTAGTCAATGTGGTTTTTGGTTTGCTCTTAGCATGGTGTTTGGTTCGCTATACCTTCCCGGGTAAACGTATTATCGATGCATTGGTTGATTTGCCTTTTGCATTGCCAACTGCCGTTGCTGGTATTGCACTGACTTCGTTATATGCACCGACTGGTTGGATCGGTCAGTACCTTGAACCCATTGGCATTAAAGTCGCATATACCCCAATCGGTATTACCTTAGCCCTCATCTTTATTGGTATTCCTTTTGTGGTTCGTACTGTACAGCCTGTACTGAGCGACCTAGAAACTGAACTTGAAGAAGCAGCTTCGGCACTGGGCGCAAATCGCTTTCAGATCGTGACTAAAGTGATCTTACCTATTCTATTTCCTGCTCTGTTAACAGGTTTTGCTTTGGCCTTTGCACGTGGTGTGGGTGAATATGGATCGGTAATTTTTATCGCAGGTAACCAACCCTTCAAAACTGAAATTGCTCCATTGATGATCATCTCTCGTCTTGAGGAATATGATTATGCAGGCGCGACCACGATTGCAGTTGTGATGCTGGTGATTTCTTTTGCCATTTTATTCTTAATTAACTTGGTTCAAGCATGGGCAAGTCGCCGTACAGGGAGAACTGCACGATGAATACGAATAGTAATGCGCTTGCGGAAAAATTACAGTCGCGTGATGCAACGCGTGAACCAACATGGGTTCGTTATACCCTGATCATCATTGCTTTAATTTTCTTCTTAAGCTGCCTGATTCTGCCATTGGTTTTGGTCTTCGTTGAGGCCTTTAAACAAGGTGTTGGCGTTTACTTCCAAGCACTTGTTCATCCAGACACATTATCTGCAGTGAAACTGACATTATTAACAGCTGTGATTGCCGTACCGTTAAACGTGGTCTTTGGTGTAGCAGCGGCATGGTCTGTTGCCAAGTTTAATTTCCGTGGTAAATCTATTTTAACTACGATTATTGATATGCCATTTTCAGTCTCTCCAGTCATTGCAGGCTTAATGTTGGTACTGATTTTTGGTACTCAAGGTTGGTTAGGCGGCTGGCTGATGGATAACGACATCAAAATTTTATATGCCGTTCCAGCCATTGTCCTTGCCACTGTGTTTATTACCGTTCCTTTTGTGGCACGTGAGCTAATTCCGTTAATGGAAGCTCAAGGGACAGAGGAAGAAGAAGCGGCAATCGTATTGGGTGCTTCAGGTTGGCAGACCTTCTGGAAAGTGACTCTTCCAAATATTAAATGGGGCTTAATCTACGGCGTGATTCTCTGTAATGCACGTGCAATGGGTGAGTTTGGTGCTGTTTCTGTGGTTTCAGGTCACATTCGTGGCGAAACCAACACCTTACCGCTACACGTAGAAATCCTTTATAACGAATATACCTTTAGTGCTGCTTTTGCTGTGTCTTCACTATTAGCGCTCTTGGCGATTGTGACCCTGATTTTAAAAACATGGGTTGAACTACGTCAGGAACGACAAGACAAGCGTAAAGAAGATTCACAAGTTTCTTAAGGAATGACCTCATGAGTATTCAAGTAAAAAATATTGAAAAACACTTTGGTGCATTCCATGCACTTAAAAATATCTCTTTAGATTTTCCTGATGGCCAGCTCGTTGCGCTGCTTGGCCCATCAGGCTGTGGTAAAACTACCCTGCTCCGTATCATTGCCGGTCTTGAATCTGCCGATGGCGGTCAAGTGATTTTAGAAGGTGAAGATGCCACTAAAGTTCATGTCCGTGAACGTGAAGTTGGTTTTGTATTCCAGCATTATGCACTGTTCCGCCACATGACCGTGTTTGACAACATTGCTTTTGGTTTACGCGTACGCCCACGTGCAACACGCCCATCTGAAGCCGAGATCAAAAAGCGGGTTACTCGTTTACTTGATCTTGTTCAACTTGGTTTCTTGGCTGACCGTTACCCTGCTCAGCTTTCAGGTGGTCAACGCCAACGTATTGCCTTAGCACGTGCTTTAGCTGTAGAACCACGTGTGTTATTACTGGATGAGCCTTTTGGTGCATTGGATGCCAAAGTTCGTAAGGAATTACGCCGTTGGTTACGTACCTTGCATGACGAACTCCACATCACCTCTATTTTCGTGACCCATGACCAAGAAGAAGCACTTGAAGTGGCCGATCAAATCATTGTGATGAACAAAGGCAACGTAGAGCAGATTGGCTCGCCGCGTGAAGTTTATGAAAAACCTGCAACACCGTTTGTATTTGACTTTTTAGGTCAAGCCAACCGTTTTGAAGGTCAAAATAGCAATGGCCTCATTCAAATTGGTGAAGACCGAATTTTGTTGCCACAAAACGCCAATGCGCCACAAGGCAATGTCATTGCTTTCGCTCGCCCGGATGAACTGCGTATTCATGCACAACCGCAAGAAAATGCCATCCAAGCGACTTTTGTACGTGAGCTTTGGATTGCAGGTAAAGTCATTGCTGAACTACATGACCGCCAAGGTAATCTCATCGAAATTTCATTAACGGCAGATGAAGCGAAAGCACATCAATTCCGCCCAAATCAAACAGTATGGTTAAGTGCAACGAACTTGCATTTATTTGAAAACCAAGTTGCATAAAACAAAAAAGTTGGGGCCGTCACAAGCCCCACTTGCTTTTAAGGTAAAATAAAATTATGAATTTCCAACAATTAAGAATTATTCGAGAAACCGTACGTCAGAATTTTAATTTAACAGAAGCATCTGCTGCACTTTACACCTCGCAGTCTGGCGTGAGTAAACACATCAAAGATCTAGAAGATGAACTTGGTGTACAGCTGTTTATCCGTAAAGGTAAACGTCTACTCGGTTTAACTGAACCAGGCCAGTCGTTACTGGGTATCGTTGAACGTATGCTCGTGGATGCAGACAATATTAAACGTCTAGCAGATGACTTTAACAAAGTGGATGAAGGGACATTGACGATTGCGACCACACATACGCAAGCGCGTTATGTCTTGCCGCCGATTGTGAACCAATTTAAAAAAGAATTTCCAAAAGTTCATCTAATTTTGCAACAAGCAAGCCCTGTTGAAATTACAGAAATGCTCCTTCAAGGTGAAGCGGATATTGGGATCGCAACCGAATCGTTAACCACCGAAGATAACCTTGCAAGTGTGCCTTACTATAACTGGCAACACAGTATCATCACGCCTAAAGAGCATCCACTGACCCAAAAATCAAATATCACCATTGAAGATTTGTCGAACTATCCAATTATTACTTACCACGGTGGTTTTACGGGTCGTTCAAAAATTGATAAAGCCTTTGAAGATTCAGGCTTTGATGTTGATATCGTGATGTCCGCACTTGATGCAGACGTTATTAAAACCTATGTTGAACTCAATATGGGGGTTGGTATTGTCAACGATGTGGCATATGACCCAGAACGTGACTACCGTTTAAAACAAATTCCAACCGATATTTTTGGGGTCAATACCACTTGGATTGCTGTTCGCAAAGGACATTTACTACGCGGTTATGGCTATGAGTTTATTTCTTTATGTTCACCAGATGCTGACATCAAAGCGTTGAAAAAAGTCGCTTACCCAGAAGAATGATAGGCCAATTGACGAATTAAAGAGGACACCTACTGTCCTCTTTTTTTGGTAAACACATATTTTATCTAAGTTTTCTTGGCTTTATTTTTAATTTTGATTAAAATACATCCAACACAATAAAAATTAAAACCTTATTACTTCCGACCCATATTTATGAAAAATCAATTCGTCGCAGTGGCAGTCGGTATCGTCTGCCCCATACAGATCATGTATGCAGCAGGAATAGAAAACTCAGATCAATCGATCTCGGCCTTTCTTGAACCCGGAAATTATACTGAAGTCAGTTTCGCTTATGTCGATGCTCAAGTGGACGGCAAAGTTCAAAACCAAGGTTTAATCAGTGAGTTGGGCATCACTGATTTTTCTACAGGGAATCTCGCTCATCAACAATTTTCTGGGAAATTTGCACTCAAAATTCAACCGCATGAAAATATTTCTGCGGGGATGATTTATGAACAACCTTTTCATACCGACATCAGTTATCAATATAGCCCTCGCCTACCAGATGGCTCAAATATCGATATTGAAAGTGCCGATATTAACTTTAGAACGCATAACCTAACTGGACTGGTAGGCTATCAGCCGAATAAAAATTGGAATATTTATAGCGGTTTGAGCCTACAAACATTTAAAGGTGATTTAAAAATATCTGGGCAACAATATGCAGCTCTCAATGGATACCATGCCGACTTTAAACAAGATGAAGCGCTCGGATGGCTGCTCGGTTTCAGTTATCAAATCCCTGAATACGCTATTAAAACCAGCCTAACCTATCGTTCAAAAATCAAACATGAAAATAAGACCTCTGAATCAACTTTATATTCAAATGGTCCTTTTCAGTTAGTCCCTGACACCAATACATCCATTCAAACGCCACAAAGCGTTAATTTTGAACTTCAAACAGCTGTTAGCCCACACAATGTTGTATATGGCACAGTTCGGTGGATTAATTGGAAAGATTTCAACATTCAGCCACCGCAGTTTAATGCCGTGCTTCAATACGCAGCACTCGATCCACAATACCGTGATTTAGCTGATATACAATTGGTGGAATATCAGAAAGATCAATGGTCAGGAAAGTTAGGGATTGCACATCAATTGAATCCGAGTTGGCTCGCTGCTGCAGAGTTTATTTGGGACAACGGGACAGGAAATGCGGCGTCTACCTTAAACCCAAGTGATGGCTATCTCGGTTTAGGTTTAGGTATGATGTATAAATTTAACCCGAACAATTTTCTAGCGACTGGCCTGTATTATATGAAACTCTCAAAACCATCGAATACTGAAACATCTCATATTTCAGGTCTTGCAAGTGTCTCAGACAATGATGCCATGATCTATGGTCTGAAATTTGGTCACAGATTTTAAACGCTTTCTAAAAACAAAAAAAACGAGCCGAAGCTCGTTTTTTTTATTTCAGTAAGAACTTACCAATGGTAGCTCACACCTACTTTAGCTACTGGCATCCATTCATATTTGTCATCGTTTGCAATTTTACGTGCCTCATTATCTACAGATTCGCTGATTGAAGGTGAGCCTGTTACAGAGTTTTGAAGATTACCGTACTCTTGAAGTTTCACAGTAGGGTTGCCAGTGTAATAAGCACCTACTTCACCAAATACACCAAAGTTTTTATTTAATTTTGGTGCAAAACCTAAACCTACATAAGGCGCAATGTCGTTATCATAAGATAAGTTACCTTTCACACCACCAATGCCAGTGTAGCTGGTACCATCAACTTTAATCGTACCTTCGGCATTTTTATTATGTTTATTTAGACCGTATTCATTATCGATATAACCTACACCTGCAGCAACATATAAGCCTTGTGCCCAAGGACTCGTACTTGCGCCCCATGGACGAATTTCTGCATTTAAGTAGCCAACGCTGTTATCCATATCCATGTCATATTTAGTGCCATTGATTGACAAATCATCAGACCATGAAATATCACCACCGTTATAACCTAATGCAAGGCCGACGTATGGGTTCGCAGTCCAAAGTAACGCACCACCATAACCAGTCGTACCCACTTCTAGACGAGCGCCAGTTGGGATAAGTTGGTTTTGATCAAATGCATAACCATCATGAACTACAGAGGTATCTGCCATTGCAGTACCTGCAGCAGTAAGTAGAGCAGCTACTGTTAATAAACGTAATGATTTCATGTGTTTCTCCTCAAAATAAACTGTTATTCAGATTTTACAGACTTGTTATATGGCACATGTTAAAACGAAACACAGCTCAACATTTATGCAAATTTACTGATTTTTTGTTAACTTTTGATACATTTAGATTTTAATATTGATTAATAAAGAGTTTTTGTTTCATTTTTTAAATATAATAATGATGTTAAGGAACAATTCTGTATATTTTGCGTATTTCTTATACAAACCTTATGAAAATGCTAAATTCATCACTCTTAATTTCTTGGTTTTAGTGCTTGCTTAATAATTAATTCCGATCCTAGGCCGATTTACCATCTATTTTTAACTCGATTTAGTGTAAAATCTTGGAAAATTTTTTTCTGGATGGAAGAACATGTCTCAGCTTTCAACAATCATTGAACAAGCGTTTGAAGACCGTGCTAATTTCACTGCAGCTGACTGTCCTGCTGAAGTACGTGCAGCAGTAGAAGAAGTGATCGCTGGCCTAGACAACGGTACATTACGTGTTGCTGAAAAAATTGATGGTGAATGGATTGTTCATCAATGGGTGAAAAAAGCCGTTTTGCTTTCATTCAAATTGAACGACAACAAACCAATGGAAGCTTGTGACTTACGCTTCTATGACAAAGTTGATACTAAGTTCTCTGACTGGACTGAAGAACAATTTAAAGCTGCTGGTGTACGTGTAGTACCACCTGCTGTAGCACGTAAAGGTTCTTTCCAAGCAAAAAATGTTGTATTGATGCCTTCATATGTCAATATTGGTGCATATGTTGACGAAGGTACAATGGTTGATACATGGGCAACTGTTGGTTCATGTGCTCAAATTGGTAAAAATGTTCACTTATCTGGTGGCGTTGGTATTGGTGGCGTTCTTGAACCACTTCAAGCGAATCCAACAATTATTGAAGATAACTGCTTCATCGGTGCACGTTCTGAAATCGTTGAAGGCGTAATCGTAGAAGAAGGTTCTGTGATTTCAATGGGTGTATTCATTGGTCAATCGACTAAGATTTATGACCGTGAAACTGGCGAAATCCATTACGGCCGTGTTCCTGCTGGCTCTGTTGTGGTTTCTGGCAGCCTGCCTTCTAAATGCGGTAAATACAGCCTATATGCTGCAGTAATCGTGAAAAAAGTTGACGCGAAAACTCGTGCGAAAACAAGCTTGAACGAATTATTACGCGAAGACTAAGTTTTATTTCAGCGGAGCATTCGTGTTCCGTGGAGCTTCTATCGCTCCTCGTCTCTACGGTTAGCAATAATCGTAGAGATTTTTTGTTTTTTTATATCTGGTTAATTTTGCTATGAATACCCTTCGATCTTCCGCTATTCCTGTTTCTGATCCGTCTGCGGGTTTACGTATTACGGAGATTTTTTATTCATTGCAAGGTGAAGCCAATACCGCAGGTTTGCCTACGGTCTTTATCCGCTTAACGGGCTGTCCGTTACGTTGCACTTATTGTGATACAACCTATTCGTTTGAAGGCGGTGAACGCCAATCATTAGAAGAAATTATTCAAACTACTTTAGATTTTAAAACCCCTTATATTTGCGTGACGGGTGGTGAGCCGCTTGCTCAACCGAACGCCCTTCCCCTCATGACTCGTCTGGCCGATTTAGGCTGCGAAGTTTCTTTAGAAACAAGTGGAGCTTTAGACGTGTCTAAAGTTGACCCACGTGTTTCAAAGGTTATGGATTTAAAAACCCCGACATCGGGTGAAGTTGCACGAAACTTGCTTAGCAACTTCGACCATTTAACAGCGCATGATCAGATCAAATTTGTGATTTGTAATCGTGAAGACTATGAATGGTCAAAACAGCAAGTTGAGCGCTATAAGCTAAACGAAAAAGTTAGCACCATTTGGTTCTCTCCGGCCTTTGCCGTTGAAAAAGGTGCTGTTCGTTTGCCTCAGCTTGCACGTGATTTAGCACAATGGATTTTAGAAGACCATCTCCCTGTTCGCTTCCAATTGCAATTACATAAATTGCTTTGGAACGATGAAACTGGTCGTTAAGTTTTAAAGAATTATTGGAGTAATGCATATGCGCCCTCGTGCCATAGTTTTATTGTCTGGCGGCTTAGACTCAACCACTTGTTTAGCTTGGGCTCAAGCACGTTATGAATGTATTGCCTTAAGTTTTATGTATGGTCAACGTTCTACGACAGAACTGGATGCTGCTCGTGAGTTAACTAAGCAGGCTGGTGTAGAACATCGTGTCATTAATATCGATTTAGGTAACTTAGGTGGCTCTGCGTTAACTGACCATAGCATTGAAGTTCCTGATCATGAACAAGCCGGTATTCCTGTAACTTATGTACCAGCGCGTAACACGATTTTCTTGTCATATGCTTTAGCTGCGGCGGAAGTTTTTGGTGCAGAAGCGATTGTCATTGGTATTAATGCAGTTGATTACTCAGGCTATCCAGACTGTCGTCCAGAGTTTATCGAAGCATTTGCCAACATGGCTCGCCTTGCAACAAAGGTTGGCGTTGAAGGAAAACCACTTAAATTTGAAACACCTCTGTTACATTTATCCAAAGCAAATATCATTCGCTTAGGTATAGAACATGGCGTAGACTACAGTCAAACGGTGTCTTGCTATCAAGCAGATGACCAAGGTCGTGCTTGCGGTAAATGCGATAGCTGTCGTCTTCGTAAACAAGGTTTCGTTGACGCAGGTGTTGAAGATCCGACACGTTACATACCGAAATAACAAGGTAGGGTTTATGAAAAATTTAAAATCAAACATTATTCTTTCTGCTGCGTTCTCTGCAGCTGCATTGTTTGCTTCAGTTGCACACGCTGACAACGACAAGCTTCAACAAGCATATAAGAGCACTAACGTAAAATCTTCGTTAATTAATGTTTGTAAAGAAGAAACTGGCAAAGGTAAAAAACTAACTGCCGCTGAAGTTAGCAAATACTGTACTTGTGCTGTTGAAGCAGATGGTCGTTTAACCAATGCTCAAAAATGGGAAATCCAAAGCACAATCAACCAGAAGAAAAGCCCTGCAACACTCGCTTTTGTTCAAAAACAAAATAAAGACCTTCAAGCATGTTTCGGTCCTCAGTTAACTGGTAAATTAAAAAATTTAACTGAAGAAGCAATGAAATCTGCTCAAGCGAAAAAATAATTTTTCGTCTTAAAAAAGCCTGCAAATGCAGGCTTTTTTATTGCTTTAAGTTCAAAGTAAATTCTGTATGATGGTCATATTTCACATACTTTGTTTAAGCCCCTTTAGGGATAAGACACGAAAAAGGAAATCTTCATGACTGAAATTAGCTTACCAAATCAAACCTTTCCAACTACCTCAGGTGAAGTTAACCTTGCGGAACTTAACAATGACTGGCTGATTGTTTACTTCTACCCTAAAGATTCAACACCGGGATGCACAACGCAAGCTATAGGGTTTTCATGCTTAAAAAATCAGTTTGATGCGCTTAATACCCCAATCTACGGTATTTCTCGTGACTCGGTTAAAGCTCATCAAAACTTCACTGAAAAGCAAAATCTAAGCATTGATTTAATCAGTGATAAAGAAGAAGTGCTATGTCAGCATTTTGACGTGATTAAAGAAAAAAATATGTATGGCAAAAAGGTTATGGGCATCGAACGTTCAACCTTTATTTTCCATCATGGCAAGCTGGTAAAAGAATATCGCAAGGTCAAAGCCGCAGGCCATGCAGAACAAGTCCTAGAAGATTTAAAAGCATTACAAGCAGCATAAAAGTAATGATTTGAGCCTGCTCCTATAGGAATGGGCTCAAACTTAATAAGAGCTTCTAACTAGCGCAATAATGAAATTGCAATTCCCCACATCACAACGCCAATAATAAAGTCTAAAACTTTCCATGCCTTTGCACTTTGGAAGAGCGGTAATAAATAGCGCGCGCCAAATCCGAGGACAAAGAAAAATACCCATGAAGCTGTAATTGCCCCAATCGCAAAATATACTGCTGTCGATTCAAACTTCGTGGAAATAGACCCAATCAGCACAACCGTATCGAGATACACATGTGGATTTAACCACGTTAAAGCCAAGCAAATCAGTATCAACTTCAATAGTTTGGTTTCATTCTTCTCACTGGGCGCTAAACTGCTCGAAGTTTTAAAGGCTTGCAGAAAATGCTGTACCCCATAAACTGCTAAAAACGTTGCGCCCAAATATTTCGCTGCATTGACAATTTCCGGATGACTTTCAACCAATTGGGAGAATCCGAGCACTCCCAATAAGATGAGTATCGAATCAGAAGCAGCACAAATAGCGCAGAGCCAAAAGACATACTGCTTTTTTAACCCTTGCTTGAGAATAAACGCATTTTGCGCACCAATCGCGATAATTAGGCTAAATCCAATTGCGAGCCCTTGCATATAACTGTGCAACATTTTTAACTACACTTTCAAAGCTTTAAATGAATGTTGCTATTATCCAAGCTTATTGCTAAAAATAAGTATTTATAAATAAATATCAATATAACTAAGTTTTTCTTAGTTTATAGAATTTCTAATGCTCATAGGTGACTCATGTTACAAAGCAAACATAGTGAAGCATTTCTTGCGGTTGCAGAAACAGGAAGCTTTGAACAAGCGGCACTGCGTTTAAATATTACGGCATCTGCGGTCACGCTCAGGCTACAAACCTTAGAAAAGAAATTAGGTCATGTGCTCATTGTGCGTGAACGGCCCTGCCGCCCAACACTCGCAGGCCAATCTTTATTGCATTATTTACAACACAGCAAATTACTAGAACATAATTTTCTGCAAAATCTAACAGGACAAACGGCGAATGCTTTCTATCAAGTCAATATTGCAACCAATGCTGACTCACTTGCGACATGGCTGCTTCCGCTACTCAAAGATCTCTTAATTGAAGAAAAAATCGTGATTCATTTTCAGGTCGATGATCAGTCACAAACACATCATTTATTAGAAGCAGGACTGGTCAATGCCTGTGTCACAACAGAATCAGAAGCCATGAAAGGCTGCGTCGCAGAATATCTGGGTGAAATGCATTATCGCTTTGTAGCAACCCCTGATTTTATACAAAGATGGTTCGGTCAAGGCGTGACGCGAAATGCGTTAAGGGCTGCGCCTGCACTGATTTTTAATGAGAAAGATGACCTACATACGCAATCGATTCAGAAAAATTTCGGACTCAATCCTTCACAATATCCACATCATTTCATTCCCTCTTCAACGGCATTTTTTGATGCCATTACGATGGGCTTGGGCTATGGATGGTTACCCGACTATCAAAGCAAAGACTTATTGGCAGAGGGAAAATTGATAGAGCTTTCAACAGAACTCAGTATTGATTTAGCCTTGTATTGGCATCACTGGAACCAACAATCTGTTCAATTACAAAAATTGACTGCTGTTGTGCTGCAACATGCCAAAGATCATATGTGTTAAACCCTGTAAGACTGCGGTTATTCAAGCCGCCATTGGCCTTTGAGCTGTATCAATACTTGCTCACCAACACCACCCAGTGCTTTACGCATACCAAAATCACTACGCTTAATGGTTGCCAAAGATTGAACATCCAACACTTTTGGATTTTGCGGATTTGGGGTGAGTGTGGTATCGAAGATCACAGGTTTAGTGATACCACGAATGGTGAGATCCCCTCGAATCATATACTTCGCATATGCCACTGGTTCGATTTGTTTACTGACAAACTTCACTTGCTTAAATTCAGCGGCATCAAAATATTCACTTCCCAAGATTAATCCCTTTAAGCTTGGGTTACTAAAACTAATGCTATCTACATCTAACAGTAAATGCGCTGAACCTTTATGTGGAATTTCAGGATCAAACTTAAGGTTCGACTGAACCTTATTAAAGCGCCCTTCTACAATAGACAGCCCCACAGATTTAATGCCAAAAGTGACCTGACTATTAGGCGTTAGCGTCCACTCAGCAGCATGTAGGGGCAATACGCAGCATAAAGCGAAGGCTCCCATATATTTTGCTAAGGTTCCGTGACGCAAATTCATGTTTTTCTCCTGAATAAAACACAACCTAAAATCACTACAATGTTTATTTTTTGCTCCATTGTAGTGCTAGAAATTTTAGCGTTTTTTTATAGCAGATTTGTTTTATCCTGAGTCATAAATTTGTGTTGAAGTTGTTTATAAATGTCTGTCTGTTGAAATTTTTGCAAAAATTCGACGGTACCTTGAGGAAAAGCATTATGCTGAATTTCACCACGAAAATACGCTTCACGTACTGGTGTCGCAGAAATCGCCCCTTCTAGACTATCCAGCTCAACCATTTTCCACTCGGGGAAGAATTTTAAATAATAAGAAGAATCATCTTTAAAATGCCCGATCAAACCGACTTTTGCATTCGTTTCAACTACATCATCTACCAAAGATTTGACTAACTTTTGCCATTTTTCATCGTTATATACATCAATCACATGCACAAACTTGATTCGCTTCTGATCTTGCTCTGAAAAACTTGAAAGGATCATCTGCTCACGTTCTACAGCCAAAAATGGATTTTTGATATTACGTTCATTTTGCGCCGAACCAAGCGCTAAAAGCACATATTGACTTTGTTGCAAGGCAATTTTAATGGTTTGCAGATGTGCTAAATGGAACGGCTGAAAACGCCCAATGAAAACCAAATAATCAAATGTATATTTCATATCAAATCAAACTTTTTATGAACTGAGCAGTTGTGCCACAGGCTGAAATATGCGACATAATGTTGAGCATAAAATCAAAACGAAACTTTTACGCAAGGATAGTACGATGACACTGAGCTGTATTCAACAACCCCATGAACATTTGAATGCGAATTTGGACAATGGCGTACTGACCTTAGCCATCAACCGACCTCAGGCGAAGAACGCGCTGTATACAGAACTATATCTGTGGATTGCAAAAGCATTAGATGAAGCTGATCAAGATACTTCAGTGCGTGTAGTTGTACTCCGTGGTCAAGATGCGGACTTCAGTGCGGGCAATGACATGCAAGATTTTATGAAATCTGCTGCTCAAAAAGGGCAAGCTCCAGCTTCTGAAGGCGCACCGTTCATTTTATTAAAATCTGCTGCTCAATTTTCTAAGCCGCTGATTGCTGCGGTTCGCGGTGTTGCCATTGGGATTGGTGTTACGATTCTGCTTCATTGCGATCTAGTCTACAGCGACAATACTGCCCTATTCCAAATTCCGTTTGTGAGCCTTGGTCTATCGCCTGAAGGTGCATCGAGCAAGCTATTGGTTCAACAAGCCGGCTACCATAAAGCGGCGGAATTACTGTTAACTGCTCAGAAGTTTGATAGTGCGACAGCGCTTTCAGCAAATTTGGTCAATAGCATTGAAGAAGATGCTTATGCGACAGCTGCGAAAAAAGCAGCACAGTTATCTGCACTTCCACTAGCGTCTTTGGTTCAATCAAAAGCATTAATGAAACATAATGTAGATGAAATCGTGGCATGGATTGACCATGAAGCTGAGATTTTCATGGATCGAGTAGGTTCTCCAGAAATGATGGAAGCTGTTGCAGCCTTTATGCAAAAACGCAAACCTGACTTCTCTCAGTTCAATTAATGTTTTAATGGAACGTAAAAAACCACTCATATTTGGGTGGTTTTTTTCATCTTAGCCCCAATCTATTTTCTAAATTTAAAAACTGGATGTTTCCACATGACTGCAGCATCACAAACTGAAACTAAACCTGAAAAGAAACGCTACTACGAGCCTGCGCCTGAAGGCATCGATATCGAGAATTTTAAAAAAATTGTACAAAGCCGTCGTTCTGTACGTAAGTTTACCGACAAGGCCATTCCAAACGATGTTTTAGATGAATGCTTAGACCTCGCCTTACTTGCACCCAATTCATCGAATTTACAACCGTGGACATTCTACGTCGTTCAAAACCCTACAAAGAAAAAACAATTAGTGAAAGCTTGCCTAGGGCAACTAGCTGCAAAAACTGCTGCTGAATTGATTGTCTGTGTCGCGCGTACCGACCGTGTAGATGAAATGGCTAAACGTAATATTTCCGAATTTCCATTCCCTGAAGCACCTGCAGCTGTGCAGAAGTATTACAAGTTCATTCCTTATAACTATAAGACAGGCTACTTCAACGCCCTAGGTAACTTTAAGAAAGTTGCTTTCAAAGTTGCACGTACACTGGATAAACAATTGCCTGTAACAGCATTTAATGAAGCAGATGCAAAACTTTGGGCGAGCAAAACCACAGCATTGGCTTGTGAAAACTTAGTTTTGGCTTTACGTGCCTATGGTTTTGACAGTTGTATGATGGAAGGTTTTGATGAACCTTTGGTGAAGAAGATTTTAAGATTAAATGCTCAGCAATACCCAGTGATGGTGATTGGTGCAGGTGAACGTGCTAAAGATGGTGTATTCTTCCCGCAGTATCGTTTTGACCGTGAGCTGTTTATTCAGAAGATATAATTTGCTTTCAAAAGAATAGTCACAACCGCAATTGACTGCATAACTTTAAATATTAGGTAAGTCCCGTCTCCCTTCGGGAAGAGGAGCATTCTTCGTAAGAAGATGAGGGGCATAATCTGATAAATCCTCTCCCTAACCCTCTCCTTTAAAAGGAGAGGGAACTTTCATTATGAATTAAAAACTTACATCCACCATTTGAATAAACTCAAATGCCGGCTCTTCATAAGGATGACTTACTTTTAAAGACCTTGCGACCTCACTCGCCTTCTCTTCAGGCACGATGGTTTCCACTCGCCATTCAGGGATAGACTCCAGCTGATCCAACTCACCAATAAAAGGATTTGCGCCTTTTACAGGTTTAAATTGCCCTGTACCTAACACCTGCCAAGCGCAGTGTTCATAGTTGCCTATACCGCCTGCTCCAGCTTCAAAAACAGCCAGTTTAGTCGACTCTAGGTGAGACTCAGGTACATAATAAATTAGTTTTAACATTGACTATTCCAGACGCTATTGTGCAGTCACATCATTTAAAGCACTGCAAATCATTTTCAATGCCGTATTATTCGATGCATGCGGATAGGTAGCATATAAACCTAGTTTCGGTAATTCCATATCTGTTTGAATGACTTTGACCGAATCATTTAAAAACTTCAGTAAATATTCGGGCACAAAACTCAGCCCCATACCCATATTAATCAAATTTAAATGCTGCATGACATTGGTCACCCACAGCATGTGATCATGTTGTTGCTGATCAAAAGGAATCAAGGCATTTAAGGTATCGTAAAACACAGGAGAAGCATTTTGTTCACACATAATAATGGTGTGATTTTTTAACTCTTGAAGTTTTAAGATGCGATCTGATGGATGCAAATGCGCTGCACCGACTAGATAAATCTGCTCACTTAAAACCTGAATATTGGTGAAGTCGTCATGAATTAAGTGATGACGAGTAAAGCTAATATCCAATTCGGTATTTTTAAGTTTTTGGATTTGCTCTGTACACGTCAAGCTATGTAAATGAATTTTTAAATCAGGGATATGTTGTTTTAATTGCGCCAAAATACTCGGCATAATTTTCAATTCTGCGACATTTAAAAAGCCAATATGTATTTGATTATTTTTGGCTTGCGCCACGTGGCGAGCTGCAGCTACAGCTTGTTTGGCATTTTCTAGTGCTTGCTCGGAATATTTCAGAAAAGCCTGCCCTTCATCGGTCAGTAAAACTTTGCGAGCAGAACGTTCAAATAATTGCACCCCAACCTCTTGCTCTAAGTCTTTAATTTGCTGACTAAGCGATGGTTGTGCTGTAAATAGTTTTTCCGCTGCCTTAGTGAAACTCTGTTCTTTCGCCACCGTCACAAAATAACGTAAATGTCGTAATTCCATTCGCTTCACTCCACACACTCCCTACATCACCTGTGTCATGCAGTCAAAATACCAATAGATCTATAGTTTATATGAATATCCATTCTACTCGGAAAATCATTTGCCTAGACTGCGGACTATTCCAAGTTTGCGCTTCACATACACATGGAGTTTTGTATGACACAGCAATACGATACCGATGTTCTGATTATTGGCACAGGGCCTGCAGGTTCTACTTTAGGTTTAGCCTTGGCAAATTACGGTATTCAGGTTCAGCTTTTTACCCAATTTAATTGGTTAGCCAATAGTCCGCGTGCCCATATTACCAACCAACGTGCGATGGAAGTGTTACGTGACTTAGGTATCGAAGAACAGGTCAAAAAAATTGCAACGCCTTGGGAACAGATGGGTGAAAGCCTCATTACCACGAGCCTTGTCGGTGAAGAAATTGCCCGTATGAGTGCTTGGGGAACCGGTGATGAACGTCATGGCGATTATATTAAAGGCAGTCCTTGTCCATTGGTCGATCTCATTCAGCCGAAAATGGAAGCTTTGTTGGTAAAAAATGCGGCTGAACGTGGTGCAATTTATAATTTTAATACTGAATATTTGTCCCATGTGCAAGATGAGCATGGTGTAACAGCAACCTTTTTAAATCGTATTACAAATACTGAATTCAGCTTACGTGCCAAATATTTGGTCGGTATGGATGGGGCAAAATCCAGAGTCCTTGAACAGCTTGATTTACCCCTTGAAGGGGTGATGTCTCGTGCAGGTACAGTCTATGTAACCTTTAAAGCTGATCTTTCCAAATACGTGAAACACCGCCCTGCTATTTTGCAATGGATTGTTAACCCTGAAGCCAGCTTTGGTGATCTGGGTATGGGCTTACTCCGTGCCATTACACCTTGGAATGAATGGATCATGGGTTGGGGCTTTGATATTTCCAAAGGCGAACCACAAGTCACCGAAGAACAAGTTCGTGCTCGACTTAATACCTTTGTCGGTGCTGAAATTGAAAATGTCGAGATTCAAAAATTGTCTTATTGGTATGTGAACCAAACATGGGCAACCGAATATTCAAAAGGTCGTGTATTCTGCGGCGGTGATGCGGTACATCGTCATCCACCATCAAGTGGCTTAGGTTCAAATACCTGTATGCAAGATGCTTTTAACCTCGGTTGGAAATTGGCATATGCCATTAAAGGTTGGGCTGCTCCTACTCTACTTGATTCTTATACATTAGAGCGTGCGCCTGTTGGCAAGCAAATCGTGGCGCGTGCCAATCAATCTCGCTTTGACTATAAGCATCTCAAAGAGGTATTTGGTTTTGACCAAGGCATCACAACTCAAGCTCAAATGATGCAACGTATTTTTGCAGAAGATGAACAAGCTGCAGAAATACGTCAAAAGCTATATCAAGCCTTAGAAATTAAAAACTTTGAGTTTAATGCCCAAGGTGTAGAGCTGAATCAGCGTTATACATCCAATGCCATGATTGCTGAATCTGAAGCGGAAGTCTTTGAGAAAGATCAACAGCTTTACTTGCAAGCGACCACACGTCCGGGGGCAAAAGTTCCGCATACATGGTTGATTAATACCAAAGGCCAAAAAATTTCAACCTTAGACATCACAGGCAAAGGGCGTTTTACCTTAATTACGGGCTTGTCTGGCAAAGGCTGGAAGCAAGCTACAGAAGCTTTGGATTTGCCTTATTTGGATGTTATTCAAGTTGGTTCTCGTGAATACCGTGATGTGTACGGTACGTGGAATGCGAAATCTGAAATTCATGAATCAGGCGCTGTCTTAGTTCGTCCAGATGGTTATGTCGCTTGGCGATACCAAGACAGTACTAATGCTGCTTTTGATTATGAAAATACGTTGAAGGCGGTGTTAAAACAGATTCAATTGGCTGTTTAATCAAAAAAACCACCTTCGGGTGGTTTTATTAATTCAATATTTTAGGATTTTTCTTTCCAACAATGTTGTTTTTTTTCTACACCTATTTCAGCTTTATCTAACAACAATACTAAATTTTGTGTTCGATTATTTGAACTTTTTGGCACAAAACTATTTTGACTATATCCATTTTTATAAACGCAAATCGACCAACTATATTTTGCTGGAAATATATGAATAAATTGCAAACTTTTCTCTGCAGAAAATGTAGCAATTCCGTCCTGTGTTTTTTTTAATGTAGATTCAGTAAAAGACTTGCCTTGCCATGTTGTAAGATTTAAAAATACTTCTGCATCGTCCAACTTTTCATTTTGA